>JBQCHB010000098.1:0-11191 GCA_051955075.1 Flavisolibacter sp. | reverse complement strand
GATCTTACTAACCTCAATCGAGATAAAAAAAACCGCAGAAAAACCCCGCTTGACCTAAGCACCATGATCTATGGCAAAGTGCCGCCGCAAGCCAAAGATCTTGAAGAAGCCGTGTTGGGTGCCATCATGCTGGAGAAAGGGGCTTTTGATGCAGTGGTTGAAATTCTGAAACCAGAATGTTTTTATGTAGATGCACACCAGCGTATTTACAAAGCCATGCAAAGCCTGGCTAATAAAAGCCAGCCTATTGATATTTTAACCGTGGTGGAAGAACTGCGTTTTAAAGAAGAGCTGGATTTGGTTGGTGGCCCTTATTATGTTACCAAATTAACGAATGCTGTTGTTTCTTCGGCCAACATTGAAGCCCACTCAAGAATCATTCTTCAAAAATTTATTCAACGTGAATTGATACGCATTAGTGGTGAAATTATTTCGGATGCTTATGAAGACAGCACCGATGTTTTTGATTTGCTGGACCAGGCTGAAAGCAAGATGTACGAAGTAACAAGTAATCACTTAAAAAACAATTACGAATCCATTGATTCAGTACTGGTAAAAACTATTCAGCGGATAGAAGACCTGCGCCACAAAAACGAAGATATCACCGGTGTGCCCAGCGGCTTTCCTTCTTTGGATAAAGTAACTTACGGATGGCAAAGCACCGACCTGATTATTTTAGCTGCCCGTCCTGCTGTGGGTAAAACCGCTTTTGCTTTGAACCTTGCCCGCAGTGCTGCTTTACACGCAACAAAAACAACCCCCGTAGCGCTGTTTTCTTTGGAGATGAGTGCCGGGCAGTTGGTACAGCGTATTCTTGCAGCTGAAAGTGAAATACACCTCGAAAAAATTTCGCGTGGCAAAATGGAAGAGCATGAAATGAAACAGTTGTATGCAAAAGGCATTCAGCGTTTATCCCAGGCGCCCATTTATATTGATGATACGGCAGCGTTAAACATTTTTGAATTGAGGGCCAAATGCCGTCGTTTAAAAAATACCGGTAACATCGGTTTGATCATCATTGATTACCTGCAATTAATGAGCGGCACAGGCGATAGAAATTCCAATCGTGAGCAGGAGATTTCAACCATTTCACGTTCATTAAAAGGATTGGCAAAAGAATTACAGGTTCCTATTATTGCGCTTTCGCAGTTAAGCCGTGAAGTGGAAAAAAGAAAAGATGGCAACAAGATGCCGCAATTGAGTGACCTGCGTGAGTCGGGAGCCATTGAGCAGGATGCCGATATGGTAATGTTCTTATATCGCCCCGAATACTACGATATAACGCAGGACGAAATGGGAGATAGCAACCGTGGTGAAACGCATGTGCGTATAGCCAAGCACCGTAACGGTTCTTTGGAAACCGTTAAGCTGAAAGCCTTGCTGCACATTCAAAAATTTATTGAGTGGGATGAGGGCAATGGTTTCGGTAATTTTAATATGCCATCCAATTTTAAGCCTGTTTCAGGAAATGATGGTAATGGCGGGGCCAGGATGTTCATTCAAACCGGGAGCAAGATGAATGATTTGCCGGATGATGAAGATCCGTTCTAATACTTACTAATTCTCTTTATATCAAAGCTCTGTTTACGGAGCTTTTTTTATTTCTTCGCATTATGGCACTTCCTTTTTTTTACGTAAACAATTTAGAAAGCAATGATGTTGTTTTGAATGAAGACACTTCAAAACACATCATCCAGGTGTTGCGTATGCAAAAGGGAGAGAAGCTTTTATTAACCGACGGTAAAGGCAAAAAAGCAGAAGCAGAAATTGTGGATGATAACCGTAAAAAATGTGCTGTAAAAATTATTGCTTCAGAAACACAAAACGAGAAAAAAAATAAAGTTGCTATCGGTATTTCACTTATAAAAAATGCTTCCCGCTTTGAATGGTTTTTAGAGAAAGCAACAGAAATTGGTGTTAACGAAATCATTCCACTGCTTTGCGAAAGAACCGAAAAAGAAAAGTTTCGTTTCGACAGAATGCAAAATATTCTAATCAGCGCCATGCTGCAATCACAACAAACATGGCTGCCTGTTTTACATGAACCGGCAGATTTAAAAAAAATAATTTCAGAAACTACACATCAGCAAAAATTTATTGCTCATTGTTTAGAAGAAGATAAACAATCACTCACGTCTCAACCGTTCAATCTTTCAACTTCTCAACTTATTCTCATTGGCCCAGAAGGCGATTTTACATACAGCGAAATTGAATTGGCCTTGCAAAATAATTTTCAACCTGTAACATTGGGAGAAACGAGGTTAAGAACAGAAACGGCAGGCTTAGTTGCAGCTACGCTGCTCTGCATCCATTAATGTGCCAAGTCAGAGTCACTGTTTTGGTCATCGTTTAGTCTGGGTTCATTCAATTGCACTACTTTTCTTCTTGCTGTTCTTTTACGCATGATCATATTCAATACTTCTACTGCAAAAGAAAATGCCATACCGAAGTAAATATAGTTTTTCAAATGAAGTTTTTCTGCGCTTTCCGAATCCCATCCTTCAATAACAAGGCTTAAGCCGATCATTACCAAAAAAGAAAGTGCCAGCATTTTTAGCGTTGGATGTTTGTGTATAAATGCGGAAATTTTGGGGCTGAATAAAAACATAATGATCATAGCAATGATCACTGCTGCAATCATAATTTCCACATGCTGTGCCGTACCGCCTGCAGTAATTACGCTGTCAAAAGAAAAAACAGTATCAATGAGCATGATCTGTACAATGGCTTGTCCTAACGACAGATAGGATGTGCGGGTTTCATAGCCTTCGTGGTCTTCGCCTTCTAACTTGCCATGAATTTCTTTTACCGATTTATAAATCAGGAACAAGCCACCAATAAGCATTACAAGGCTTGCGAGGTCAAACCCTTTATTAAACAAACTGAATAATGGTTTGCCTCTTTGCGATAGCAGCCAGCTTAATCCAAGTAGCAATATGCTTCTGATAATAATGCCGGTGATCATCCAGGCACGGCGGGCTTTTTTTTGATTTTCGTCTTTCAGCCTGTTGATGATGATGCTAACGAAAATAACATTGTCAATACCTAATACAACTTCCAATATGACAAGGATGATAAAGCTGATCAAACTTTCTGTAGTGAGTAAATGTTCCATGCTAATAGCTAATGTTTATGAAGCAGCTTTTGCATTTTGCAAAGCCTTACAAATATTTTTTACAATAAACGGGCCTTCGTAAATAAAACCGGTCCACACTTCAATGAGTTCTGCGCCTGCCTGCAATTTTTCTTTTGCATCTTCAGCGGTGAAAATTCCTCCGCTTCCAATGACAGGAATAGCCGGTGCTTTTTGATGAATATATTTTACAATTTCCGTTGACCTGTTCTTTACCGGCTTGCCACTTAATCCGCCGGCGCCAATAGCCTGGAGTTTTGCGTTTGCCGTTTTGAGTTGTTCACGGCTGATCGTCGTATTAGTTGCAACCAAGCCATCAAGCTTTATTTCATTGGCCAGATCAATTACATCATCAATTTGTGGTAAGCTAAGATCCGGTGCAATTTTCAGCAGGATAGGTTTTTGCGCTGAAAAGTTTTGATTCAGTTGCTGCAAATGCGTCAGAATTTTTTTCAGCGCATCTTTTTCCTGCAATTCTCTTAGTCCAGGGGTGTTGGGAGAACTGACATTCACCACAAAAAAATCAACATAAGGATGCAGGGCACGAAAACAGATTTCATAGTCCTTCCAGGCATCTTCGTTTGGTGTGATTTTGTTTTTACCAATATTACCGCCAATGAGGAGTTTATATTTCTTTGATCTGTCACTTTCCTTGCTTTTTACTTGTTTCTCATTGCTGGTTCGATATTTTTTCAGCCTGCCTGCAATCACATCCACGCCATCATTGTTAAATCCCATTCTGTTTATAAGCGCTTCATCTTCGGGCAAGCGAAACAGTCTTGGTTTGTCGTTTCCTGCCTGCGGTCTTGGTGTAACGGTTCCAATTTCTATAAATCCAAAACCAAAGGTCTCTAACTCTCTTAAATATTTGGCATTCTTGTCAAATCCTGCACCTAAGCCGACCTGGTTTTTAAATGTTAATCCAAAAAGCCGGGTGGTAAATAATGATTGGCAAGAAAAATTTTGGGCAATGATCTTCCTGGTAAAGCTAATGGAGCAAAGCGCCTTTAACAGGTTCATTGAAAAATAATGTGCCGTTTCCGGTGGCAGAAAAAACAAAATTTTGCGAATGATCTTATACATCGGTTGGCGAAGATAACAATTGAAGGTTTTTATACTTTTGAAATTGGTTGTTCATGCAACTATTAAATAAAATTCTGTAATTTTAAGTTCAATCTAAATCTTATGCAGGAAGCATATATAGTAGCCGGTTACAGAACCGCAGTAGGGAAAGCAAAGCGTGGTGGATTTCGTTTTTATCGCCCCGACGATCTGGCCATTGACCTGATCACGAAGCTACTGGCTTCGATTCCACAACTGGATAAAAGTTTAGTGGATGACGTAATTGTGGGCAATGCTGTACCCGAAGCAGAGCAAGGCCTGCAGGTAGGCCGTATCATAGCTGCAAGGGCTATTAGCTACGACACACCTGGCGTAACAGTGAACCGCTATTGTGCTTCTGGTTTGGAAACTATTGCTATTGCTACTGCCAAAATCCGGATGGGTATGGCCGATTGTATTGTTGCCGGCGGAACGGAAAGTATGAGCATGGTGCCGACGGCAGGTTGGAAAACGGTGCCGGCTTATTCTATTGCCAAAGACGATCCCGATTATTATTTAAGCATGGGCCTTACGGCCGAGGCCGTGGCTAAAGAATTTAAGGTTAGTCGTGAAGAGCAGGATGAATTCTCTTACAAATCTCATCAAAAGGCATTGAAAGCTATTGCCAATGGCTATTTCAAAGAAGGAATTATGCCCATGGAGGTAGAAGAAGTGTATGTAGATGAGAAAGGCAAAAAGCAAAAACGAAGCTTTGTCGTTGATACAGACGAAGGTCCACGTGCCGATACTTCTATAGAAGCGCTTTCTAAATTAAAACCTGCTTTTGCAGCAGGAGGCGTGGTTACAGCAGGCAACTCGTCTCAAACAAGTGACGGGGCCGCTTTTGTTATTGTCATGAGTGAACGCCTGATCAACCAACTGGGTCTGCAACCAATTGGTCGTTTGGTGGGCAGTGCTGTGGCAGGCGTAAATCCACGCATCATGGGTATTGGTCCTGTAGCAGCCATTCCAAAATTGATGAAGCAGGTAAACATGCATTTAGGCGATATTGATACTGTTGAGTTGAACGAAGCTTTTGCTTCCCAGTCTATTGCGGTGATAAGGGAAGCAGGCTTGGATCCTGAAAAAGTAAATCCCAATGGTGGCGCTATTGCATTAGGGCATCCGCTGGGCTGTACAGGTGCTAAGTTAACCATACAGGTTTTGAACGATCTGAAGCGAATGGATAAAAAATACGGAATGGTCACAGCTTGCGTAGGCGGCGGACAGGGTATTGCAGGGCTTATTGAAAGGATATGACCCGGTAAATAATTTGAGTCTCCCTTATTGATTGCTTTCAATACTATATTTTAGTTGCATTGCTCCATAGTTTAACGTCCGGAAAATAGCAGTTACACTTATACACTTTAACCAAAGACAAGTTCTTAAACAGCCCGGTTTGGTTCTGTGAAAAACTTATAAGTTAAAAATTTTATTTCTGGCCGGAAAGGTTTTAAATTTAAGTACCACCAAAAATTAAACCTATGAGTCAGACAACCACTTCCAAAATTTTGTACATTGATGATGATAGTGATGATTGTTTTTTCTTAAGTCATTCATTATCAGAATCGGGTACCAATGCCAACCTTGTTTGTGCAACAGATGCAGAAGAAGCCATCAATTATTTAAACACTGCTGCTCCTTCCGATTTGCCTTCATTAATTATTCTTGATTTGAACATGCCAAAATGGGATGGCCGCAGGACCTTGATGCATCTTAAAATGCAGCCTCATCTTTCCGGTATTCCGGTTATCATTTTATCTACGTCAGAAAATAAGAAAGACAAAGATGCCTGTGCACTTTTAGGTGCTTTATCTTATTTCAAAAAGCCATTTCATGTTGATGGCTACAAGGAAATCATCAACAGCTTTATTCCACTCCTAGGAATTTCCTGAGTTGTAAAATTTCAATACTATTATGCAGCTTTGTTGCAATTGAATTATCTTGCATCAGTTACCGAACTTATAGGCGGGTTATTAAGCAAGTAATTTATTTTTGAAGCAACAGGCATTTATACAGAAATTTTTGGCTTTCGTGCTGCTGGTTGTTTTTGCAATCAGTACAGCGCCTAAAGCTTACTTTCACGATCTTTTTGCAAACCATAAAGACGATGTTGTTAGCTGCACGCATCCGCCAACTTCGGCGCCCTGTGCACACAAACAAGGTTTTAATTGTCACTTTGATGACCTGGTGGTAACGGCGCCTTTCCTGTTTCAAAAAACACAGGTTTCGTTTTATGCTTTATTGGCAAACGCAGATAAGCAAACTGTTTATCAATCGTCTTTTTCGCCTTACTCCTTCTCTCACACTACCGGCCGGGGACCACCGCAGGGTTGATTGATACACTAATTTTTCAGCTTATTAATTGAAGCACGTTTTGTCAATTTTAGGAATGCTCATATTTGAGACTGTCCAACAAAGAACAAAGCGTAAAAGAGTGCGACGCAACGGAAGTTAAATAGTATTGCTTTTGCCGGGCTCATAAAAAATGAGCTAACGCTTCAATCACCAGGCTGAATATTTTGGAGAATTTATTTCTACGCAAACAATTACCATTATTTTTTTAGAAGATACTTATTGAATGAAAAAGCTATTTCTTTTTTTATTTTCATTAGTGATTGCGCTCAGTTCTTTTAGCCAGGCAAAAAAACGTACAGAGCTTTCGGGAAAAGTTACCGATGTTAAAACAGGTGAGCCTTTAGCAGGTGCAAGTGTTATCTTATCCGATTCCAGAAACGGAACCATTACAGATAGCACAGGTTCTTACACTTTAAAAAATATACCGGCAGGCCATACTGTTGTCGAGGTTTCTTATTCCGGTTATAAAACCGAAGTTGAACATTTTGATTTAACCGGAAACGATGTTCACAATTTTGCGCTGAGTTCTTCTTTCGTTATGAACGAAGGCGTAACAGTAACCGCAGTAGGCAGCGCTACCAGCATTAGAAAGGCGCCAATACCTATTACGAAAGTGAATAAGGCGGAATTGCTTTCCACCCCATCTACCAACATCATCGATGCTTTAACAAAACAACCGGGAGTAAGCCAGGTATCAACCGGGCCGGCTATTTCAAAACCCGTGATCAGGGGATTGGGATATAACCGCCTTGTGGTAGTGAACGATGGCGTTCGGCAGGAAGGCCAGCAATGGGGTGATGAGCACGGAATTGAAATTGATGAAAACAGCGTAAGCCGTGTGGAAATTGTAAAAGGCCCTGCTTCGCTTATTTATGGCAGCGATGCTATGGCCGGCGTTATTAATATTATTACTACCACACCAGCGCCTAACAATACCGTCAAAGGAAATATTTTATCAAGCTATCAGACCAATAATAAACAACGTTCGCTGTTTGCTAATATTGGCGGTAATAAGAATGGCTTTAACTGGAATGCCTGGGGTGATTATACGGCCGCTGCCGATTATAAAAATAAATACGATGGGCGGGTTTTTAATTCGAAATTCAACAACCACAACTTTGGTGGCTACGTGGGTTATAACGGCACCTGGGGTTTCAGCCATTTAATTGCAAGCAGTTTCAATCAAAAATTAGGAATTGTGGAAGGGGACAGAGATGCCAACGGGAACTTTGTAAAAACTTTACCCGGTGGCGTAGAGACTGTACCAACCGAAAGTGATTTCAATAGCACTGATCCACAAATTCCTTATCAGCACATCAGGCATTTAAAATTTATTAGCGATAACAGCTTTAGAACTGGAAGTGGCAAGCTTACCTTAAACCTTGGGTGGCAAAGGAACCAACGCACAGAATTTGGAAACACAGATGATCCCGCAGAAGAAAGCTTGCATTTTGATTTAAAAACTTTCAACTATAATACGGCTTATCATTTGCCCGATAAAAACGGGTGGACAACATCGTTGGGCATTGGCGGCATGGCGCAAAATAATACTAACGGTGGCGCAGAGGTGTTGATACCCGAATACAGTTTGTTTGACATCGGTGGTTTTATTTATTCCCAAAAAACAATTGGTAAATCAACGCTGAGTGGCGGCGTTCGCTTTGATAACCGTTCACTGAACTCCAGGCAATTCGAGGAAGGTGGGAATGTGAAATTCAGCGGCTTCAAAAAGAATTTTTCAAACTTATCGGGAAGCGCAGGGATAAGTTATGCGGCTACAGAAAATTTTTTATTGAAGTTGAATCTTGCGCACGGTTTTCGGGCACCCAGCATTCCGGAACTGGCTACTAACGGTGCACACGAAGGAACCAACCGTTATGAATATGGAAATCAAAATCTGAAATCAGAAACGTCATGGCAGGGCGATTTAGGTGCCGAATTAAATTCAGCGCATGTATTGTTTACCGCCAATGCTTTTTACAACCGCATCAACAATTTTATTTTTTACAGCAAACTGGCCGGGTATAATAGTAGCGATTCATTGATAGCTGTTGACGGAAATTTGATTCCTGCGTATATTTTCGGCCAGCGAAACGCTACACTTTATGGCGGTGAAGTTTTGGTGGATATTCATCCGCATCCGCTCGACTGGTTGCATTGGGAAAATACTTTGTCTTATGTACGTGGGCAATTTGCTACGCCGATAGAAGGAACCAACAATGTGCCTTTTATTCCCGCTACTAAATGGATCAGTGAATTGCGTGGTGAATTTTTAAAGAATGGAAAGTCTTTCAAAAACCTGTCTTTACATTTTGAAGTAGATCACACATTCAGCCAAAACAAACCTTTTACTGCTTTTAGTACAGAAACGGCAACACCTGCATATACATTGTTGAATGCAAGCATAAGCACTGACGTTGTAAGAAAAAATAAAACTTTATTCAGTATTTATTTCCTGGGTAATAATTTATCTGATGTGGCGTATCAAAATCATTTGAGCCGCTTAAAATACACAGATGTGAATGCTGTTACCGGAAGACAAGGTGTATTTAATACCGGCAGAAATTTCATGGTACGGTTGAATATTCCGCTTTCATATTAAATATTTGCCGGGAAGGCGGGAAGACATGAAGTTGTATATAGCTTATAACCTTCCCGTCTCACCGATAAATTTTGCTGTTGTTAGTTTGATATTGCAGGATTTTGTGTAGGTGTATTTTTTCTTTCGCCAATTTGTTGCCGCCACATGGCATAATATAAGCCCTTGTCGGAAAGAAGTTCTTCATGCGTGCCGGTTTCAATAACTACGCCTTTTTCCAGAACATAAATTCTGTCGGCATGCATAATGGTTGAAAGTCTGTGTGCAATTAAAATAGTGATCTGGTCATTGAAAGAAGAAACATTGCGAATGGTTTTGTTGATCTCTTCTTCGGTTAATGAATCAAGCGCAGATGTGGCCTCATCAAAAATTAAAAGCTTGGGTTTGCGCAGTAAAGCCCTGGCAATGCTCAGGCGTTGCTTTTCTCCTCCTGATAATTTTAAACCCCCTTCACCAATCATAGTTTCAATACCTTTTTCGGCACGCACCAATAAATTATTACACGATGCTTTGTTCAATGCATCAAGCAAATCTTCTTCTGATGCCGACGGATTTACAAACATCAGATTTTCTCTGATGGTGCCGCTGAACAACTGTGTATCCTGCGTTACAAATCCAATTTGATTTCTGAGGTCATCGAAATGAACGTTGTTTTCATCAAGCCCGTTGTAAAAAATATTACCCTGTTGCGGACGATATAAGCCTACCAGCAATTTCATTAAGGTAGATTTTCCCGAACCCGAAGGACCAACAAACGCAATGGTTTCACCTCTTTGGGTTTTAAAACTAATATCATCAATGGCCTTGTGCATGGCCGTTTGGTGTTTAAAGCTTACATGGCGAAACTCCAGTTCTTTAATTGGGCCTAAGTGCTTTGGACTTGTCGGCATAGGCTCGGGTTCTTTCAGCATCAGCGTTTGAAAATTGTTCAATGAGGCTTCAGCTTCGCGATAACTTAAAATGATATTGCCAATATCCTGCAAAGGACCAAATATGAAAAAAGAAAAGAATTGCATGGTTACCAATTGTCCAGCATCCATTATTTTACCGAAAATGAGCCACATCAAAATAAAAAGAATCACTTGCCGCAGGGTGTTAACAAACGTGCCTTGAATAAAGGAAATACTTCTGATCCTTTTTACCTTGGTTAATTCAAGCCCTAAAATTTTGTAAGTGTTTTTGTTCAGCCGTTCTACTTCCTGGCCGGTTAGGCCAAGACTTTTTACCAACTCAATATTGCGCAAAGATTCTGTGGTGGTACCCGCCAAAGAATTAGTTTGCGAGACAATGGTTTTTTGAATGGTTTTTATTTTTTTACTCAGCAGGTTGCTGATGTAAGTAAGTAAAAAAATGCCGGTGAGATAAGCAATAGGAATGGCCCAGTGAATAAAAATGGCAGCATAAATAAAAACAAAAAGTACACCCACAATAATGCCGAACAAAACGTTAATAACATAGTTCAAAAATTTTTCTGTATCCGTTCGCACTTTGGTAAGCACACTTAAAGTTTCGCCGCTGCGTTGATCTTCAAAATCCTGGTAGGGCAGTTTCATGGCGTGTTGCAGACCCACAGTAAAAACCCTTGCACCAAATTTTTGTACAACGACGTTTAAAAAATAATCCTGGAAGTTTTTGGCAATGCGGCTCATCATAGCCACACCAATGGATGAAAGCAGCAAAGCCATAACACCGTAAGGTTGATTGAAAGAGTAAAAAAATGAGTCGGATGTAAAACTTTCAGGATGATTTTTATACGCAGTAGCTAATCGCACCAGCGATCCGAAAATGATAGGATCGATCAGGGAGAAACCAATATTCACGGCAGCTAAAAATAAAACCAGTACAACCAATAACTTGTACGGTTTCAAATATTCTATTAAGATTTTCATGTACTAAACGATTCTAAAATTTGTTTTGATATTGTTTGATCCAATTTTTGCCTGTTAGGGCTTGCAGCCATTTTTTATAAAAAGGCAAGGCTTCGTAAGCTGCTTTCTCTT
>JBQCHB010000097.1:0-5700 GCA_051955075.1 Flavisolibacter sp. | reverse complement strand
AAAGTAGATGAAAAAAGCCGCACCATTTATTTCTATGCTTTCGGACTGCAAAAAGAAAATCCCTATTTCGAGCAGGCCTACAAAATTGGGTTTGATGGCAAGAATATGACGCTGCTCACGCCCGGCGATGGTTACCACTCCATTGTGTTCTCCCCTTCAGGAAAATATATTGTTGATACCTACTCCAAACCCGATGTGCCACCGGTCACCGTGGTGCGTGACCTCAATGGTAAACAATTGGTAGAAGTGGAAAGAGCCGACGTGTCAAGGCTGAAGGCCACAGGATGGAAACCGCCCATACCCATTACCGTGAAAGCACACGACGGCGCCACCGATATCTATGGTTTGCTATACACCCCAACGCAGCTCGACCCTCAAAAAAAATATCCCATTATTGATTATATCTACCCCGGTCCGCAGGGCGGCAGCATGGGCGGCAACTGGAGCTTTAACCCGTCCCGCGGCGATAACCAGTCGTTAGCCGAATTAGGTTTTTGTGTGCTTGTTTTGGAAGGCACCAGCAATCCTTTGCGCAGCAAAAGTTTCCACGACATGTATTATCCCAACATGAGCGAGAACACCCTGCCCGATCAAATCACGGCCATACGCCAGCTATCGCAGCGCTATGGTTATATCGACACTACCCGTGTGGGCATTTGGGGCCATAGTGGTGGTGGTTTTGCTACGGCAGCAGCCATGTTCCGCTACCCCGATTTCTTTAAAGTGGGCATCAGCGAAAGCGGCAACCACGACAACCGCAATTACGAAGACGACTGGGGCGAACGCTATATCGGCCTGCTTACCAAAAATGCTGATGGCACCGACAACTACACCGCACAGGCCAACCAGCTCTATGCAAAAAATTTAAAAGGAAAACTATTGTTGGCCCATGGCATGATGGACGATAATGTGCCGCCTACCAATACCATGCTGGTGATAGAGGCGCTGGAAAAAGCCAACAAGGATTACGACCTGATCGTGTTCCCGAACAGTCATCACGGTTATGGCGCCTATTCGCCTTACATGATGCGCAGGCGGTGGGATTATTTTGTAAAGAACCTGCTGGGCGCAGAGCCACCGAAGGAGTATGAAATGAAACAGCAAAGCGATCCAAGAACGGCGATGCCCACGTTTTAATAATTGATGAAAAGATTGAAGATCCCGGCTTTCACCGGGATCTTTTATTTGTGTGCCGAAGGTGGATAATAGAACCGCTGCGTTCGCAGTGTACGCAGCGGTTCATTCGTGTTTTGCGCAGTTGCCTGTATCGGGTTTAAGGGCCGTAGGGCCGGCATTGTGGTAGCAGGCAGCATTCGGTAGCATGAGTTAAAGCCGCAGAGCGGCGGTATTTTCCCGGTAAGCACGAAAGATGAACAAAGTGCCGCCTCTACGAGGCTTGTTTTTCATTTGTAATTTCTTTGTTACCAGAATATCGCCCCGCCGGGGCTTGGCTTTTTATAAATAAAAAGGTGCATGCGGAATTTTTCAGCCATGGCTTGTGTCCGCACAAGCCGCTCTGTTGAATTGAAACACACCTTATCCTTAATCAACAAAATCTTATTAGTTTAGTCGCAAACTACCGCATGAGAAAACTTGTTCTTTTCTTTTTATTGTTCACCGTTTGCCGGTTTGCAGTTTTTGCTAATGATGGTTCTTTTTATGCAAGCGGCAACCAGCTTATTCCTGTATTTGAAACGGATGTTTCCATTAAAAAAGAAATCCTGACGCTTAAGAAGATCAGGAATCAATTTATCGAGGTAACTGTTTATTATGAATTTTATAATCCAAAAGAAGAAAAAGAAATAACGGTTGGTTTCGAAGCTTTTTCGCCGCAAGGCGATGTTGACGGCACACCTAAAAATGGTATGCATCCCTATATGAGAGATTTTACTGTGCAATTAAATGGCGGGATGCTGAAGTACAACGTAGCTTATGTAACAGATTCAACCTATGCAAAGAGTGGTATCATTAAAAGTAAAAAGCTGGCTGATGTGGTTAGCGGTATCCAGGAAGAAAACTATGTAGACTTCTTTTATGTTTACTACTTCAAAGCAAAATTCAAAAAGGGACTGAACATTATTAAGCACACTTACAATTACAAATTGTCAGGTTCAGTAACAGACGCTTACAACTTTGAATATGTGTTAACGGCAGCCAACCGCTGGGGAAATAAGCAAATAGATGATTTTACGCTGATTTTGGATGTTGGCGAGTTTGAGTCCTTTTATGTTGACAAAGATTTTTTTAAAGACAGGAATGAGTGGTTGATCAATGGAATTGGAAAGAGTGAAGATGTGAAAGCAGGCAAAAATTCAGATGAGGAAAAAGATGCTGTAAGATTTCACATACAGAAGGGAGATCTCATTTTTCACAAAATGAATTTTCATCCTAAAGGCGAATTGTTTGTATATGCGCCTTCTTCTTATGCAACTGTGCCATCTGCAGGCTATATACCGTTTTCTTACTATCAGCAGGATGCCATAGAGCAACCGAATAGCGAAGCAGAAAAAAAGATACTTAAAAATTTACCGTTTGCCAGGAGAGGATATATTTTCCAAAATGCAGAACTTAAAGCCTTTTTCGAAAAACAAGATTGGTATATTCCCAATCCTAATTATGAGCCTGACGTTGACATGCTGACTGAAATTGAAAAGCAGTGGATCAACAAATGGAAGTAAATTTCTAACACCAACATCAAACAGAACCAGCATGCAAACAAACCCAAAGGTTGACCGGTTTTTTGAGGAAGCCACCAAATGGCAAAAAGAATATGAACAGTTAAGAACCATCGTTCTGAGCTGCGGCCTCACCGAAGAACTGAAGTGGGGCTGTCCCTGCTATACACTTGATAACAGCAACGTGGTTTTGATACATGGATTTAAAGACTACTGCGCCCTGCTGTTTTTTAAAGGTGCGTTAATGGCTGATGCCAATGGCATACTGGTACAGCAAACCGAAAATGTGCAGGCAGCACGGCAGGTACGCTTTACCGGGTTGAACGAAATAGTAAAGAATAAAAAAATACTGAAGGCTTATGTGTATGAAGCCATTGAAGTAGAAAAAGCCGGTTTGAAAGTGCCGCTGAAAAAGACCGCCGACTTCAAGATGCCGGAAGAGCTCCAAAGCCAGTTAAAAAAGAACCCGGCGCTTAAAGCTGCCTTCGAAGCATTAACGCCGGGGCGGCAAAGAGCCTACATCTTTTATTTCTCGCAGGCCAAACAATCTAAAACCCGTGAAGCAAGGGTTGAAAAATACATACCGCAGATACTCAAAGGAAAAGGGCTGGATGATTAGGGTTACTACCGCTGCGAACGTTGCGTACGCCGCGGTTCAATTGCTCTCCTGATGCTATCGGGATCAGCACGACAAGCAAGAGGTTTACTGGTTAAAAGCACTCCAAAAGCCAGAGAGTCATAACAAAACAAAAAGCATTATTGTTTTGAAGCACCCCTCAAATCGCTAAGTCTGAAAAAGAAAACCGCTGCGAACGCTGCGTACGCCGCGGTTCAAGTTCTCTCCCCAGAGACAAGCGATCAACCACACCCAAAAAAACACCCTGCAAAAAAAATGTTTTTACATCTTTATCGTAATATTGCAATATTAAATTAAAGCTGATGGGCGCAACAAAGACCGAACATTTTACAGGCAGGCAAAATACCATTGCTGCCATGATCAAGGCATTGGGCCACCCGGCCCGCATTGCCATTATGGAATACCTCGTGAAAGTGGACGCCTGCATTTGCAGCGACATTGTAAACGAACTGCCACTGGCACAACCTACCATTTCGCAACACCTGAAAGAACTGAAGAACGCAGGGCTTATTAAAGGCAATGTTGAAGGCAACAGCATCTGTTATTGCATTGATGAAAAAGCCATTGACAAGCTTCAACACTATTTTTCAAACATTGCCGCCAAACTTGAAAAGAAAAACAATTGTTGTTAATCATAAAAGAATCAACATGGAAACTTCAGAACAACTCAAAGAAATAGTAAGACAGAAATACAGCGATATCGCTTTGCAGGATAAGGAAACCAACCAATCATCCTGCTGCGGCTCCGGCTGCTGCTCAACCGAAGTATATAACATTATGGCCGATGATTACAGCACACTGGAGGGTTACCATCCCGATGCGGATCTGGGCTTAGGTTGCGGACTGCCCACGCAGTTTGCCAGCATAAAGAAAGGCGACACCGTTATTGATTTGGGCAGCGGCGCCGGCAACGATTGTTTTATTGCACGAAACGAAACAGGCCCCGATGGCAGGGTCATCGGCATTGACTTTACACCGGCCATGATAGACAAGGCAAAGGCCAATGCACAAAAGCTCGGCTTTGCAAACGTGGAGTTCAGGCAGGGCGATATTGAAAACATGCCGGTAACAGCCAACATGGCTGATGTAATCGTAAGTAACTGCGTGTTGAACCTTGTGCCCGGCAAGGACAAGGTATTTAAACAGATCTTTCGTGTACTAAAAACCGGCGGCCATTTCAGCATTTCAGATATTGTGCTGGTGGGTGAACTGCCCGAAGGCTTGCAGAAAGCCGCTGAAATGTATGCAGGCTGCGTTGCCGGCGCCATTCAAAAAGAGGCCTACCTGCACCTGGTCGAGGCAAATGGTTTTAGCAACATCACCATTCAAAAAGAAAAAGCGATTCATATTCCCGATGGCATTTTAAAAAATTACCTCGGCGAAGAAGAACTGGCCAGCTTTAAAAGCGGCAACACGGGCATCTTCAGCATCACGGTGTATGCCGAGAAGGCAAAGTCCTGCTGCGGAACCGATTGCTGCAACTGAATAGAGAGGTAGATAATGTCTATTGATCATGTTTAAAAACCGCTGCGTTCGCCGTGTCCGCTGCGGTTAACCCCAACCAAGGTGCACGAGGGCATTGAATTTTGCAGGCAATTGCGCCAAAGCCATCCCCATATAGGCATTGTAGTTATTACTGCATGCACACAAAAACCGCTGCTGCAGCAAATGCTGGCTGCCGGCCCCCACAGCATGCTGCTCAAAAACACCGCCGAGGAGGACGAGATATTGCTGGCCATACGCCTTGTAGCAGCCAGTGGCACCCATTTCAGTAAGGAGTTTACCGGCATGCTGTCCGCAGGCAAACAATCGTATGGCCTTACCGAGGAGCAGGAAGAACTGCTACGCATGATCTGCGGCGGCGAAAAATCAATATACATTGCCAACAAGGCTTGCCGCAGCCGCCACGCCATTAACAAGCGAAGGGGCAAGCTCATGAAGGACTGCGGCGTAACCAACCTTATCGAATTAATACAATTTGCATTACAAACGGGCCTTATTGACTGGAGCCATTTATTTGAATAGGGTAAAGCACAAAGAGGTTTTTAATGGATCAATGTATGAATGGTGTAGATGAATATTATGGGCCGGGGGATGTTGCTGCTATTGGGCTTCCGTTGCGTCGCACTCTTGTACGGTTGGGAAGTTTATTGGGCTAATTTTACCGCATGGCTGATGTGCATGATAAGCAGACGAGGAGTTATAATATGAGCCAGATAAAAGGCAAGAATACAAACTTGCATTTAATTGCAATAGTCAGGATTTGATCTTACGGACAGTGACATATAAGTCTAGACTAATCGGACAGCATGTTTTAATGAATATTTTCTTGGCAATGTCCCTCCACAAATAAAAAGGGACTTGACAAGAAAATATTTGATCCGACAG
>JBQCHB010000096.1:0-9672 GCA_051955075.1 Flavisolibacter sp. | reverse complement strand
ACGTCATTAAAATAATCGGCAATAGAAGAAACACAAACCAGTCCCGTTTGCGTACGGCCTTTCCAGGCTAATTCGTAAATGTAATAGCATGGGTTTTCATCCTGGAAGAGAATATGCTTGTCAATAAAGTTTTGCAGGTTTTCCTTTGCCTTTTCATAAATCGCATCAGTATGTATGTCAATATCTGCCGGCAGGTCAACTTCTGCTTTCGTTACATGTAAAAAAGAGAGCCAATTGTCTTTTACTTCTTTTCTCGCTTCTTCTGAGCTTAGTACATCATAAGGCCTGGAAGCCACTTGCGCTGCAAATTCGTTGTGCGGCCGCAAGGCTTTGAAAGGTTTGATTTCTGCCATAGCTATATTTTGTGAGCCGCAAAGTAACGCATTAAATCGGTCAGTGCTTTTACGCTTTCAAACGGCAATGCGTTATACATAGAAACCCTGAAACCGCCTGTGGTTCTATGTCCTTTTACGCCAATCATGCCTTCTCTTTCACAAAGGTTTGAGAACTCTTTTTCCACAGCAGCATCATCTACTACAAAAACTGCATTCATTTTGCTGCGATCTTCTTTGGCCACTGTTCCTTTGAAAAGGGGCAGTGCGTCCAGGGTATTGTAAAACAGGTCTGCTTTAGCGTTGTTTCGTTTTTCTGCCTCAGCTACGCCGCCAATATTTTTTAACCAGCGCAGCGTAAGCATGCATACGTAAATAGCAAATACCGGTGGGGTATTCAATAAAGAACCTGCTTCTATATGATTGCGGTAATCAAGCATCGTAGGTAAAGTTCTTTGCACTTTGCCCAAACATTTTTTATTGACCACTACCACATTCACACCCGCAGCACCAATATTCTTTTGCGCCCCGGCATAAATGAGGTCAAACTTATTAAAATCAATTTCACGGCTCAATATGTCGCTGCTCATATCAGCTACTAGGGGTACATTTTTATTGTAGAACAAAGACAGATCCTGCCATTGTGTACCATAAACGGTATTGTTGGTAGTAAGGTGCAAATAGGCCGAAGAAGGATCAACAGTAAAATCTTTAGGCAAGTAAGAATAGTTAGCATCTTTGGAACTACACACCACATCTACTTTCCCAAACAATTTTGCTTCTTTAATGGCTTTTGTCCCCCAAATGCCCGTGTCGGTATAAGCGGCGGAGGCTTTATCATCCAGCAAATTCATAGGTACCTGAAAGAACTGTGTAGAGGCGCCGCCATGCATAAACAATACTTCATGATCTGCATCTAACTGCATCAGCTCTTTGAGTGTATGAATGGCTTCATCAATCACTGCCTGGAAAGTTTTAGTGCGGTGACCGATCTCCAAAATAGAAAGACCCGAGTTGTTGAAATTGATCAATCCCTGGCTGGCTTCTTCAAAAACTTCTTTAGGAAGAATAGACGGACCTGCGCCAAAATTGTAAACGCCACGGCTGAGGCCACCCTTTAAAGATGGATTAGCCGGCTGTAAAATGCTGTCTGTATGTTGTGTGCTCATTGTTTACCGTTGAGAACACAAATTTAAGTTCTTATGAAGAACATTGAAGAATAATGAATACCGGCACTTAGAAACATGCACTTGTTTTTTTATCCGGGCAATGAGAATTGAGTGTTTAACATTGAACATTTAGAACACATTACACGACCTTACTTCATCGTTCAACATTTCTTATTCTTCTCTTCCTTTTATAGCGCCGTTGCGCCAGGCCTGGTTCAATTGTTCAAAATCTTTAAGGTCTGCTTCTGAAAAATTTTTATTGGAAATTTTTGTAAGGTCAGGTTGGCCTGCGTCTACCCAGGCTGTGTACCAAAAAGAAGCAACAGCATAAATAGATTGGCGCATTCTGCGTTCTACCATGCCTTTCAATTGTTCATCGTAGGCTTTTGAAAAAGCTGAAGAATATTGGCGCATGATTTTACCATTACGGTCTTCGAAAGAAAATTTTTGATCGCCGGGAAATTGCAGTGATAATTGTCTTTCAACTTTCAACACTGTATCGGACGCTGCTGCACTTTCCAGCACCCGCTTCCAAATAAAGTCAGAGGGATTTTTTATGTACTCAGCCTTGCCAATAAAAAAGCTCCATTCTTTTTCGGCCAATAATTCGGGAATGCGGCTTTCCCAAAATCCATGAATGCCTTTTTGATTGGTGAATTGCCCGTTGTGATTGCTGTTGGCGTGCAAAGGCACATGAGCATCGGCAATGTAATGCCCTAATTCGGCTGAGAGCCTTAAAATTTTTGCGCCATTCTTTTCTTTAAAAGCGGCAATCAATCTTCGCTGCATTACCTGTACCCACCAGGGCACAATGCCTTTTGACATTAGCGAATCTTCCGAATATTTTTTTACGGCATCATCCCATTTGTGGGGAAGTGAATCGAATGGATATTTGCCATATAGATCAATGTCAATATAATGCCGCGGGCCTTCTTCGGCTACAGCATATCTTCTTTTGTCGGGATCAACAGCATGCTCTGTTATAAATTGAATGTTGGGCTTATAGAAGACCATCATTTCCGGTGGTAGTAAAAAAACGGCGTAGTAATTAATTTTTTGATGGCCATAAAAGCCCCAGCAAAAGCAGGTTTGAAAAATGGTGAGAAAAATTATGACGAGAAGCATTTTTTTCATAATAAATCAATTTGCTAAGTAGGGCACTTAAGAAGTACTCAACCGTGAGCAATTAGCTGTTATGACTTCGTTCTTGAATATACTCTCGAATAAATTCAACTTGCCCCTTTAACTCTCCATTAGCTTTCTCTTCTGCAATATTTAGTAAAGAGTTTGCCTTTTCGTCATAAATAATCTGCTCAGACCAAAGTAGTTGGTCAAGTACTCCTATTCCCCAAATCATTACATTATTATCATTCAAAAATTCTTCAATCCAATCAAAAGCAACTGGATGAGCTATATGTTTAATTAACCAAACTGCTTGTGCAGCTCTGTCGCCATTAGAGGTTTTATAAATATTGTAAGCATATAAGACTGCTCTCTCCGAATGAATATATCTCAAACAGCTCATTGCAAGTTCAAATCCACGTTTAAAAGAAACTATTTGTTCAACAGTTGTTTCTATCCATTCTTGTCCGAGAATTTCCTCTAATGCGATCTTCGCGAAACTATCACCGCCACTTTCACCGTCTTCTCTTATTGTTCCAATCTTATAACCTATAGCTTTCCAATCAGTAATCATAAATTTTATTATAAAGAAGTTTAATTTTAGCCACTAGACTTTCTCAACAGGCTTCTCATCTTCTGCTCCACTGACACCGCCGCTGATGGCAAACTTCATAGCTTCGGATGCACCCATATTGGTTACGGGTTTTACACGGTTTTTAGGCAATAGATAAACATTCCCTGCAATGGAATATGACATGGGAATATACACCGCAACGTACTCGTTCAATCCAAAATCAGCGGCGTCTTCATGCGTAATAAAACCAATGCGCCACACATCGGTATCATCAATATTGGCCAGCACCGTTTTGTTGAATTTCTTTTTTTCACCGGCAAAGGCTTCAAAAAAATCTTTTACAGAAGAATAAATAAAGCGGATACCCGGCGTTTTCATTAACACGCTATCAAAAAGATGGAAGATGCGGTTCTTGATAAAAAAAGAACTTAAATAACCAATGAGGCAAATGGCTACAATAACAATCAAAAAGCCGAGGCCGTAATTGCGGATATAAACTCGGCCGGTTTCATCCTTTGCTGTAAAAATAGGAATGAGGCTGTCGACAGAAGAAACGATCCAATAAACCGCATAAGCGGTGATGGCTAAAGGTGCAATTACCAGCAACCCCTGCAAAAAGTATTGAAACAGTTTGCTAAACCTGAAACCTTCTTCTTTTGGCGATGTATCATTCATAAGGACAAAGGTAACCCTACAATTCATCCTTAAAAAAATGCCGGTAATAAAAAAATAACGACGGAAACTTTGGTTACGTAAAAAGTTTCCATAGTTTTGCGCCTCATTTATGGACCCTAAAGAGAGAATATTAAAAAAATCAGACGAACTGTTCAACCGGTATGGGATCAGGTCTGTTTCTATGGATGATATAGCGGCCCAGTTGGGTATGTCAAAAAAAACGCTTTACCAGTATTATGTTGATAAAGATGAACTGGTAACCGGTGTTTTCTCGGCCATTATGGAAGATAACAAGCTTCGGTGCGGCGAGGGGCGCAAAGCGTCGGAAAATGCTTTGCACGAAGTTTTTCTTTCATTCGACAGGGTACAGGATATGTTTGCCAATATGAATCCTGCCGTGCTCTACGACATGGAAAAATACCATCCCGATTGTTTTAAAAAATTCAAAGAGCATAAGAACGGCTTCATGTACCAAATGCTCAAAAGCAATATTGAACGTGGTGTGCAGGAAGGTTTGTACCGTGAGGATATTGATATTGATATTTTAACCCGATACCGCATTTACAGCATCATGCTTGCTTTTGACCCGGAAGTTTTTCCAAATAACCGTTCGCATTTGGTACATATAGAGCAGCAACTGCTTGAAGTGTTTCTTAATGGCATTGCTACCACTAAGGGACAAAAGCTGATTCAGAAATATAAAAATCAACGAACCAAAAAATAAATAGATGAAAAAACAGGTGTTATTAGGATGGATGTTTTTGTTGATAGCCGGTTTAGCACAGGCACAGCAGAAATATGAACTAACAGTGAAAGAGGCGGTGGACCTTGCGTATAAAAATGTGGTAGAATTAAAAAATGCGCAGCTTGACTATCAAATACAGGTAGCTAAAAACCGCGAAATTTTAGGACAGGCTTTCCCACAATTAACAGGCAATGCAGGTGCTCAATATTATATGAAGTTGCCAAAACTTCTTTTTCCTGATGCTACTTCAACAGCTGTGTACCAGATATTGAAAGATGAAGGCGTTAGCGGCACCAATGGTCCTATAACCAATGTGCCTACACCTACTTTACAACAGGTAAGTTTTCAACAGCCGTGGAACTTAAGCCTTGGCGCTACCATTTCACAACTGCTGTTTCAACCCGATGTATTTGTAGGCCTGCAGGCAAGGCAAACAGCATTAGATTATAACCAGGCAGTTATTGAGCAGGCAAAAGAAAAGGTAAAAGATTCGGCATACAAAAGATATTATGCCATTTTGATTGCTCAGAAGCAATTGTATTTTTTAAATGAAAGTGTAAAGCGGTTAGAAAAATTATATCATGATGATTCGATCATGTATAACAATGGCTTTGCTGAAAAACTGGACCTTGATAAAGTGCAGGTGCAATTAAACAATTTAAAAACCACGCAGAGCACTGTTGATAATGCAGTAACCATTTCTTACGCTGCTATGAAATTTGCCATGGGCATTTCGCAAAAAGATACGGTGGTGTTAAAAGATGATCTGACAGTTGAAAGTATTAAAGAAGGAATTTTAGATGAAAGTTTTAAGTACGAGGATCGTGCTGAAATAAAAACACTCAACATCAGCAAGGCGCTTCTTGACCTGGATGTAAAAAGAAACAAGTTGGGTTATTTGCCCACAGTTTCTGCTGTAGGCAATTACACCGTCAATGCCATGGGACAAAAGTTCTTCACCAATCCAAGCACACTTTGGTTGAGTAGTTCTTATGTGGGACTGAATGTGAACATCCCCATTTTTGATGGCTTTCAACGCAAGTATAAAATACAGGAAGCAAGATTGAATGCGCAAAAAATGGAGAACACCATTGACAATGTTAAACAGGCTATTGACTTGGAGCAGGTGGTTACTAAAGAAAGCCTGAAAAATTCTTTGCTCAATTTAGATATCCAGGAACGCAACCTTGCATTGGCTGAAAGAGTATATAATGCCACCAAGCTAAAATTTGAACAAGGTTTGGGCAGCAGCTTCGAAGTGTTGCAGGCGGACACTGATTATCAAACAGCGCAATCAAATTATTTCAATGCATTGTACAATGCTACTGTGGCTAAAGTCAGCTACCAGTATGCACTTGGAAAACTTTAATAAATCAACTCCTTACTATAAAATTTATTTCATGAAAAGACAATTATTAGGAATTATAGTTCTGGCTTTATTCCTGGCATCATGCGGCAATGCTAAAAAAGACCAGGCAGGCGAGCTGAATGATAAAAAAGCACAGCTGGAGAAATTAAAAAACCAGCAAAAAGATGTAGGCGGACAAATTGCCAAGCTGGAAGCTGAAATAGCCAAGCTTGACACCAGCGCAGCCAAAGCCGAAAACCCGAAGTTGGTTGCTGTAACTACCATTGAGCCTGGAAGTTTTAGCCATTACATAGAATTGCAGGGCAAAGTGGATGCACAAAATATTTCTTATGTAGCGCCACCAAACGGGCAAGGCGGTATTGTAAAAGCTTTATACGTAACACAGGGCCAGTATGTAAAAAAAGGCCAGTTGCTTGCTAAGCTGGATGATCAATTGATACGCCAGCAAATAGAACCGATAAATGTACAATTAGCTGCTGCGGAAGATACATACCGTCGCACTAAAAATTTATTTGACCAGGGTATTGGCACGTATCAAAATGTGTTGAATGCAAAAACACAGGTTGAAAGCCTGCAAAAACAGATCGGTATTCTGCAAAAACAGATTGCATTGACCAATGTTACAGCACCTGTATCTGGCGTAGCCGACCAGGTAAATGTAAGAGTAGGTGAAGCTTTTGTTGGAACCAGTGCTGCGGGTCCGCAAATAAGAATTGTGAACACAAGCGATTTAAAAGTAACGGCTGAAGTTCCTGAAAGTTATTTGGGACGGGTGGAAGTAGGAAGCCAGTTGGAAATCATTCTTCCTGAAGAAAATAACCGAACCATTACCGCTACAGTGAATGTTGCCGGAAAAATTATCAATCCAAATACAAGAACGTTTACCATTGAAGCAAAAATTCCTTCCAATTCTAACCTGAAGCCGAATCAACTAGCTAAGGTGCATATCAAAGATTACGGCAACAAAAATGCCCTCACCATTCCGGTGAGCACATTACAAAATGATGAGAAAGGGAAATATGTAATGGTAGCTGTTACTGAAAACGGAAAACTGATTGCACGCAAACGCAGCATTACCGTTGGCGAATTGTACAACGACCAATTAGAAGTGAAAAGCGGTTTGCAGGCTGGCGATAAAATAATTACAGAAGGCGCACAAGGGTTGTACGACGGACAGTTGATTACGACGCAGGTGAAATAGGATAATTTGAAAACGTGGCAATTTAAAAATTTGAAAATGCAATTTACTAATGTGTCAATGCAGTTTCCTATTTGCTGAATGGCATTACAGAACGTACAAGTGAGTGACACAACAGAAGTATAATAGTAGCAGTACAGCTAAGTACAAAAGTTAAGAGGATAAAAGAGAAAAAGGAAAGAAAGAATGATTGTCTCCTATCTCATTCTTTTCTTTCAAACCCTTAGTTAAGAACGGAATTAACAGACACCATAATTTAAAAAAATGAGTGCATTAGAAAAATTTACAGGTAAGTTTAAACAGTTTAAACCCACCACCTGGAGTATCAAAAATAAAACGTCCATTTACCTGGTGATGATCTTTATCACGTTGGCCGGGGTGTACCAGTTTATGACTTTGCCTAAAGAGCAATTTCCGGATATCGTGATTCCTACTATTTATGTACAAACCATTTATGTAGGCAACTCGCCAAAAGATATTGAGAACCTGGTAACGCAGCCTATTGAAAAACAGATCAAGGGAATTACCGGTACCAAGATCAATAAAGTAACCAGTACTTCGGTGCAGGATTATTCTGCTATTGTGGTGGAGTTTAATACAGATGTGCAAACAGATGTAGCACTGCAAAAAGTAAAGGATGCGGTAGATAAGGCCAAGCAGGATCTTCCCACCGATCTCACAGAACAACCTTCGGTTTTGGAGGTAAGTTTTTCCGACCAGCCTATTATGTATGTCAACATCAGCGGCGATTATGACCTGATGCGTTTGAAAAAAATGGCTGATGATACAAAGGATAAATTAGAAGAGCTATCGCAGATCAACCGTGTTGATATTGTAGGTGCACCGGAACGTGAGTTTCAAATTAATGTAGATAATTACAGAATGCAGGCGTCTGATGTTTCATTCAATGACATTGCCAATGCGGTAGCTGCAGAGAACATGGATATTTCCGGCGGACAATTAACCGTGGGCAATACCAAACGAAACCTGCAGTTGAAAGGCCAGTTAAAAACCGCTGAAGATATTGAAAGCATTATTGTACGCAATGCACATGGCGCACCCATTTATTTAAAAGATATTGCGCAGATAAAAGACACCGTAAAAGAAACTGAAAGCTACGCACGGCTCAATGGTAAAAAGGTCATTACGCTGAACATTATCAAACGTTCGGGAGAGAACTTGATTGAAACTTCCGATGCTGTAAAAAATGTAGTAAGTGACCTGCAAAAGACTTACTATCCAAAAGATCTGAATGTTGTGATCACCGGCGATCAGAGCAAAGCCACAAGAACTTCGTTCAATGATTTGGTAAACTCTATTGTTATCGGGTTTGTTTTGGTACTCATTATCCTGATGTTTTTTATGGGTGTGACCAACGCTTTTTTCGTGGCGCTTTCGGTACCACTAAGTATGTTCGTTGCGTTTGTGTTTTTGCCGGGTGCTGATTTAATTATCGGTTCGCATGTAACACTCAATTTTATCGTGCTGTTTGCTTTGCTCTTTGGCTTGGGAATTATTGTGGATGATGCCATTGTGGTGATTGAAAATACGCACCGCATTTTCATGGAAGCCAAGGGAAAGATCACTTCCGAAAAATCGGCAATGATGGCAGCAGGTGAGATATTTATACCCGTGCTGGCCGGTACGCTAACGACACTGGCGCCATTTTTCCCTTTGCTTTTCTGGCCGGGCATTATTGGTAAATTCATGGTCTACCTGCCCACGATGTTGATCTTTACACTGGCTGCATCATTGCTGGTGGCATTTATTATGAACCCAGTGTTTGCAGTGGATTTCATGAACCACCCCGAAGGGGAGAAGCAGCCCAAATCTGCTATCTTCAAAAAGCCTGCTTTGTGGATTGCTGTAGCGGCGGGTATACTTTTAGATTTTAGCGGCGCTACCTTCCTCGGTAATTTGATTTTGTTCCTTACCATACTTGCCATTCTTAATAGATATTTTATTGAAGACCTTATTCATGGTTTCCAAAACCGGGTGTTGCCAAGGTTGATGGATCGTTATGAAACTGCGCTTCGCTGGGCATTGAAAGGCTGGCGGCCTGTATGGTTGGTAGTAGCAACATTTGGCTTGCTGATATTTTCAGTTGTATTGTTTGGTGTACGAAAAGTGCCGGTTGTGTTTTTCCCGAATGGCGAGCCAAACCAGATATTTGTTTACCTGAAACTTCCGGTTGGTACAGACGTGGAATACACCGATTCTGTAACAAAAACCTTGGAGAGCCGTGTGTATAAGGTTTTAGACATGGAAAACGGAAAACAAAATCCCGTTGTAGAAAGTGTTATTACCAATATTGCTATTGGTGCTGCCGACCCCACAAGCGGCGACAGAAGCACAAGACCTGAAAGAGGACGCATACAGGTTTCATTTGTTGAATTTGAAAAACGCCACGGCCAATCTACAGCGCCTTATCTCGATTCTATTCGTAAAGTGGTGCAGGGTATTCCGGGTGCAGAAATTTCGGTGAACA
>JBQCHB010000095.1:0-16940 GCA_051955075.1 Flavisolibacter sp. | reverse complement strand
AAGCCAAGGAACTCAATGATAGCGCCGGGTCAGTTGTAATACATTCACAAGATTACCAAAAGGCAATTGCGCTGCTTGATCAGGCAATAAAAATTGATAGCAATTTTTACACTGCCTTTTGGAATAAAGTCTCTTTTCAATGTAAGCTTCAACAATTCGATAAGGCTTTAATAACAGCTAAAAACTTAAATAGAATTAAACCCGAATCGCCTGATTATTTTTTTACGACTGGTCTGATATATGACAAAATGCATGACACAGTCTCCTCGCAAAAATATTTTAATCTATCAGCAATTTTTTACGACGAGATCCTTGACACGATGGATCAGACAAATAGAAGCTATGATAATATCTTAATGAGCAAAGCTATTAACTTAATAATCATTGGTCAAGAGCGAAACGGCAATGGCATCTTAAAACAGCTTTATCACAAAAAAACTAATAAGGCCTTTAAAGAAATGCTTTCTTTATTCATGAATAAATCAAAAGAGGAAATTTTAAGCTATTTTAATCAACGAAAATAATACTTCGAGGCTGTCATGCCAGAAGCGTTAGCAATGATGAGTTTAACGCCATCGCCTCATACCCTATGCCAATCACTTCTCCAGTTTTTAATTTGCTTCTTTATGGCATCGTTTGTCAGTCCTTCTTCAACGGCCCTTTGCGCTAGTGCGGGCATTTCTTCATCGCCGGCAAACCGTAGCGCAATGATCTGGCTTACTGCAAGTCTTTGATCCAAACGCTTTCCAGTCAAGATAAAGTAGCGCAAGTTTTCTTCTGCACGAATGGCCCTGTCCTGCGCCTTCAATGCAAAGCTGCGGCTTCTGAAAAGCATGCTTAATAAGATCCAGCCAATTAATAAAAGAATAAGTGCCACGCTTTTTTGTTCATCCATAAAAAGTTTAGCAATGGCTACGCCTATCAAAACAAGAATGGGGATTCCTGTAAATAAATAATAGCCGTAAACAATTTGGGTGTGGTTTTTATAATGCTGCTCTTTTGTCTGAACCATGATTTGGATAGATTTAAAGGATTACTGAAGATATTAAAACCTCGCTACAAAGCAGTATGCTTCGTTGTTGAAAGCTTTCTATTCTCTAATTAATCACAATAATCCAATAAATCATGGTTCAGAAATCATTTCAATTCATCCAGCACTTTGTACATCTTTTTTACAAGCGATGATGCAGAACCGTTATAGTTGTTCACCAAAAAAGAAAAGATGTATTCACTGCCATCTCTTGATTTTTGATAACCGCAAAAGCCTTTCACACCATTAATTGTACCGCTTTTCATTTTCATATCATTATATACAGGAAATGCATCGTAATAACCGTCGAACCAGGGTTGACCTTTTGCATATTTTAAAACTGATACCTGCGCATGCGTCGTTACACGGTTCAGCGGCGAAAGGCCCGAACCATCAACTATATTTAATTCCGTAACGGGGATACCCTTTTCTTTCCAAAATTTTCTGATGATAGCAGTGCCTTTTTCTGTGCTGCCAAAACCTTCTTTTTGATATGCCAGGGTTTTAGCTAACGCTTCTCCATAAAGATTAATGCTTTTTTTTAGAAACCAATAGACAATAGAGTCGAGTGAAGGTGAATAAAAGCTATACAGCGGCTGTGCAGCAACAGGCCACGTGGCTTTATTTATTAGTTTTTCTGCGTAAGCTTTTACATTTTTTAAGTGAATATCATTTTTTGAGAGTGACTTTTCAATTTCATTGCCCATGGTCAATGCAGGATATGGCAACGATCCCGAAATGGTAAAATCTTTTTCCTGTAGGGGAATGGTTCCTTCTGTAAATCCAAATGGAGAAAAAGGAGCAAGGTAAATATAACCGTTATCGCCACTACCCTTTTCACCGGTCTCAATTTGATTGTATAAAGAATACATTACATCACCAGGATCGGTACCCACAACAGTAGCTGTATCACCAACTTTTTTACCCGGTCTCAGGATCAAATCATATTGATTCTCGTTCCAGTTAACGGCTCTTGCACCGGCCCCGTAATAGTTACCAATATCATCCCAAATCCATCCGCCGGGTGTTGGCTGAAAAGAAAATCCTGCTTCATCTAAATACAAATTGCCTTCTACTTTTTTTATTCCTTTTGCCTGTAATTGGCCTGCCAGTTTTTTTAAAACTGTTTCCCTCTTTGTTGATGTATAACGCCAGCTACCCAGCGTAGGATCACCACTTCCTTCTAGAAACAAGTTTCCTTTCAACACACCTTTTTCGATTTTTCCGTTGTAGCCTAATTCTGTTTTATAGCAAAAATCTTTTCCCAGCACTTCATAAGCAGTTGCAGCTGTTATAATTTTTAGTGTTGATGCCGTTGCCAGTCCAATGGTTGAATTTTTATCAAACACCACGTTGCCGGTTTTTGCATCAATAACATAGAGCGAGGAAATAGCGTTGCTTAGTTGCGAATCATTTTCAAAACGCTGAAAGGCTTGTGTAAGCTTTGATGTAGTATTCTGTGCAAAACAATGATAAGAAATAGCAATAGAGAATAAGAAAATAATTTTTTTCATGGCGTCGTACATTGCGCTAAAATTAGTATTTACAGATGAAAGAAGTAAATGCCTGCATTATTACCATTGGCGATGAACTATTGATAGGACAAACCATTGACACTAACAGCGCTTTTATTGCGCAGGAATTGAACAAGATCGGAATTTGGGTAAAACGGCGCATAGCCATAGGCGATGTAAAAGAAGAAATCCTTTCTGCGTTGAAAGAACAGAGCCAGGATTGCCAGGTCATTATCATTACCGGCGGACTTGGGCCCACTGCCGATGATATTACCAAGCCAACGCTTTGCGAATATTTCAACGCAAAGCTGGTGGTTGATGAAGGCGCTTTGCAAAACGTAAAAAATATTTTCAGCAAGCTCAATCGTCCATTGATTGAAAGAAATTTGAAACAGGCACAAGTACCGGATAATTGCATTGTACTGCCTAACTTAAGAGGAACGGCGCCGGGCATGTGGTGGAAACGGCCGGCCTACTCTAACTCCCCCAACGGGGGAGAAGCCAACACACAGCCCTCGCCCAAAGAAGATGCTACATATAAAACAGCCTCTCAGAAAAGCGAGGTCAGTGCCGGGGTCACTCCCTCATCGGGGGGACCGGAGGGGGCTATTGTTGTGTCGCTTCCCGGTGTTCCTCACGAAATGAAAGGATTAATGACACATAGTGTTATTCCAAAGCTGAAGGAAAGTTTGGAATTGCCTGCTGTTGTTCACCGTACTTTGGTAACATCTGGTATTGGCGAATCAACCATTGCAGATACGATTCTGGATTTTGAAAATCATTTACCCGGTCATATTAAGCTGGCTTATTTGCCTGCTTATGGTGTGGTGCGATTGAGGTTAACAGGCAGAGGAAGCAACGTTTCTGCATTGCAAAAAGAAATTGATGAACAGTTTGAAAAGCTAAAGCCACTTGTAAAAGAGTGGATGATCGCACAGGAAGATATTTCGCTGGAAGAATCGGTAAGCCGCCTGCTTAAAGAAAAAAAGAAAACAATGGCTACAGCCGAAAGCTGCACTGGCGGCTACATTGCTCATTTAATTACATCAAAAGCCGGTTCTTCGTCTGTTTATAATGGCAGCGTAGTTTCATACGCAAACGCAGTAAAAGAAAATGTTTTGGGTGTGCAGAAAGAAACACTCCAGCAACACGGTGCTGTGAGTGAGCAAACCGTAACAGAAATGGTAAAGGGTGTTTTAAAAACAGTTGGCGCCGATTATGCCATTGCCACGTCAGGCATTATGGGCCCTGATGGCGGCTCGCCGGAAAAACCTGTTGGCACCGTATGGATTGCTGTGGGCAATAAAGAAAAAATAAAAGCTACGAAGCATTTTTTCAGGTTCGACAGGATGCGGAATATTGAAATGACGGCACAAACAGCATTGACCTTGTTGAGGCGATTTATTATTGAGAATTAAATTAAATTTGGTTAAACACTTGGAATGGAAACATTAATTATTACGAGCAATTCAAAAAAAGCAATCAAACTGATTCAGGAATTGAGTAAGGAAATAGGTGCTCAATCAAAAAAGCTGACTGACGAAGAAACGGAAGATTTTTATTTAGCACAAAGTATTAAAAAGGGTCTCACATCGGGTAATGCAAGCCGCGAGAAAGTGTTTAAAGCTTTGCAGAAGTGAGGACAGTCTTCAAAAAACAATTTGTAAAACAAATTGAGAGCTTAAATAATAAAAAGCTTAAAGCCTCACTGATAGATACAATTGTCGAAATTGAAAATTGTCAATCCATTTCTGAAATTTCAAACTTAAAGAAATTGAAGGGATTTAAGGATTTTTATCGAATCAGGGTGGGTGATTATCGCATAGGAATTAAAGTGGAAAAGGATACAGTTACCTTTGCCGCCTTCCAACACCGTAAGGATATATACAAATATTTTCCCTGACCCTTATTCCTGCTTTTTAGAAAGTTCTGGAACCTACTCTAAGTAATCCTCTTGAAAGCTGCTGTTAAATAAGGAAAGCATATTTTCTTTTGTCAACTGCAAACCGCAACTATCTACTTGAATTAATTAATGCCGCTTTGCTTATTTTTGGCGCTTGTAACATGCAGGATGGCAGTTGACGGGCACCTTAGTAAAGATGCATATTGTTATAAGCTGCCATAGTGCTGAATAGAATTACAGAACGTACAAGTGAGTGACACAACAAAGGATGATAGCAGCATTCAGCTTGTAACTAAAAAGAATAAACTACAAATTATAAACTTGCTATATGGCTACTGTTGACCTGGTAATGCCTAAGATGGGCGAAAGTATAATGGAAGCAACCATTTTAAAATGGCACAAGCAACCCGGCGATGCTGTGAAGATGGATGAAACGGTGCTGGAAATTGCTACGGACAAAGTAGACAGTGAAGTACCATCAACCGCCGAAGGTGTGCTTTCGGAAGTGCTGTACAATGTAAATGACGTGGTGCCTGTGGGTGAAGTAATTGCCCGCATTAAAACCGATACTAAAGAACCGCAGAACAAGGAAGAGGGAACAAGGAATGAAGACTTGAAAGAAGTACAAAGTGCAAGTTACAAGGCGCAAGAAACAAGCAGCAACCAGTTTACTTCCGATAGTTATCAGAATAGCAATAATCAACAACAGGTTGCAACTAATTACGAAGCTCAAACCTCGAACGCCAAACCTCAAACGTCAAACACCAACCGCTTTTACTCGCCCCTTGTGCTAAACATTGCAGCGCAGGAAGGTGTCAGCATGAGCGAACTGGAAAATATTCCAGGTACAGGTAATGAAGGCCGCGTAACAAAGAGAGATATACTTCAATATGTAAGCGATAAAAGGGCAGGAAAACCGGCTATGAGCCATGAGCCACGAGTTGCCAGCAAAGAACAGCAACAATCGCAAGGCATGATGATTCCAATGAATAAGGTGGACCAAAGAGAACCCGAAACACAAAACACAAAACTCACATCATACAGCGGTAATGTAGAGATCATTGAAATGGACCGCATGCGCAGGCTTATTGCCGACCACATGGTGCGCAGCAAGCATACCAGCCCGCATGTAACCAGCTTTACAGAAGCTGATGTAACCAACCTGGTAATGTGGCGTGAAAAAGTGAAGAAAGATTTCGAAAAACGTGAAGGCGCCAAAATTACTTTTACACCGCTGTTTATTGAAGCCATTGTTCGCTGCATAAAAAAGTTCCCGTTGATCAATAGTTCGCTTGACGGCAACAATATTGTTGTAAAAAAGGACATCAATATTGGCATGGCTACGGCCCTGCCTACCGGCAATTTGATTGTGCCGGTTATTAGGAATGCAGATCAATTAAATTTGGTTGGATTAGCTAAACAGGTGAACAACCTGGCTGACAATGCCCGTAATAACAAACTAAAGCCCGAAGATATTTCTGACGGCACGTTTACTTTAACTAATGTTGGCACGTTTGGCAGCCTGATGGGAACACCCATCATCAACCAGCCGCAGGTAGCTATACTGGCAGTTGGCGCCATTAAAAAACGCCCCGTTGTAATTGAAACGCCGCACGGCGACAGCATTGCCATCCGCCACATGATGTATTTGTCTATGAGCTATGACCATCGAATTGTGGATGGAAGCTTGGGTGCTACATTTTTGACGGCAGTAGCTAATGAACTGGAAAACTTTAATGGTAACAGGGAGTATTGATTGTAAAGAATACAAATAAACTAAAAGGCCTTGCTTTGCGAGGCTTTTTAGTTTGAAAGCTGTGCATTATAACCATGAAACTTCTGTTGTGCCGATAGCTATCAGGACACAGTTGTGGGTTTTATAATTCTATTTGAAAAGAGGAGAATTTCACGCAAAGGCAAAGACACAACGAAGGAAAAACATCCTTGCATTCTCTTTGGAATCTGTAACGCACCATAGCCTATAATCCAAAATGTTTTTTATCAAAACTGTATTTCTTCCCTTTTCGTTTCACTACGAATAGGTCACCATATTCCGATTCAGGCAAATCGCCGGGAATGACGGTTTTGCCTTCCAGTTTGTTTACAATATCATCAACTGTGTTGGAATGTCCTACAATTAACACGTCACCACCATGCAGGCTTTTCACCCGTGAAACAAAACCTGTATCACGTGGATCATACATTTGAATGACAATGTTTTTAGCCTCAGCTAATGGTTGCGCCGTTGATTTGGTGCGCAGGTAATTTGTTGAATAAATGAATTGTATCTTTTTGTCAAGCAATACATCTTTTAAAGCTTCTGCTCTTTGCCTGCCTTCGGCAGATAAAGGCACATCATTTGCCATTGTATTGGTAGCTTCTTTTTCTGCATGCCTCACTACGTAGTATGTGGTGGTTTTGCACGAAGCCAAAAACAGTATTGCAATAAAGAGAAAAATCTTATACATAAAACAACAATTAACAGATTAAAGATAAACAGGTATATGATTTGAAAAGTCTGTTTCGTAAATTAGGAAATCAAATCTTTAGACTATGAAACGATTATCCGAAACCTGGTTTGCTGAAGGTTATATTGATTTTGAGTTAAAGAAATACACATTGCTTGCTTATTTGCAGGAGATCAACAAATGTTTTCATGAAAACAAACTCTATCCGCAGTTAGCCGACCTGGTTTTTCATTACAACAACATCGTTGCTTTCAGGGAGAATAAAAAATACTTGCAGGAGCATTTTCCCAAAAAGCTTACAGGTATCCAAATAGAAAAACTGCAATTGCTTTACGAGCAAATGATAGCTGATGATGAACTGATGCAGCAGTTGGAAGAGATCATTAATTATTCGGCAGGTGAAATGAAAACCACCATCAGCAACGGTGCCGAGATCTATGAATTTGTTGAGGGTAATCTTACCATCTATCCTATTGGTCTTGTACCGCTTGATACGCAGGAAGGTTATTTCTTTTTAAGTGCGGGCAATACAAAAGCTACAAGAGTGTATTATTACCGGCTTTCTATTTTCGAGAAACATGACGAAAAATTCAGGAGCATCAGAACAGCTTATATCGATATGCAGCAACGCAGTGTAGCCAATACATACGAGCATATAAAATACAGCCTTATAAAAAATCGCAACGACCTTCCTAATCCTGCTGTATACAGTATTGAAACCGAATTAAACTTTCCGGTTGAAGAAACCTTGTTGCCCATAGCAAAACGTAGCCTGGTAAAGTATATTAGTTGATTGGGTTGATAAGTATACCGCTATTCTTTTGTAAGAACTGTACTGGTCACGTCCTGCGTTTTTGTACCTGTCCTTATTAAATGTATCATGTGAAATGCTACAGCGAGGGCTATTAAGCCAAAACCCACATAAAACCATTTACTTAGCTTTTCGTTTTCATGATAAATTAAAAACGCTAAAAGAATTCCATAGATAGGCTCCAGCGTTAAGGTAAGGTTCATGGTAAAGGCAGATATTTTTTTTAAGGAGCGGATGTATAAAAAAAAGGTCATGATGGTACATACCCAACTTAAGATAACCAGCCATACCCAGTCAAGCGTCGCTGGTATATAATTTTTTTCCGGAAAAAAATGCTGATACAAAGGAAGCAACAGACTCAATCCTACAAAGCCACCTGTCAACTGGTACAATGTAATTTGCTCCGGCTGATAATCGTCCACAATTTTTTTGTTAAGCACGGAAACAATTACCGTAAGCAGCGCAGCCAGCAAGCCAATGATAATGCCAACAGAAAACTGTATATGCGTGTTGTAAATAATAACAATGCCGGCAATGGCAAATAAGCCAAGAAAGATTTCGGTAAGGTCAAACTTCTTCTTTAAAAATAAAGGTTCGATAACAGAGGCTAATAAAGCAGAAGTAGATAAAGTGGTTAAGGCAATAGTGATGTTGGCGTATTTGATGCTTCCATAAAAACACACCCAGTGCAATGCCTGCGTTAACCCGATGCAGCCAATGAAAAGCACAGAGCGCAAAGGAAGCTTGCGTATTTTATTTAAAAAGAAATACAAAATCCATAATGACGCTGTGGTAATTAAAAGCCGGTACCACACCAGCCAGGTTTGATCAAGGGTGATCACCCGGCCAAGAACACCTGTAAATCCCCATAAAAAAACAGCTGCATGCAACTGCAGCAAAGCCTTTCGCATAATGTCAAAGAAAAGAAAATTTCTGAACCTGGATTTGGGAGGATTTTTTGGATTAACTTGAGTCTGATGCCAGAACTGAAATATAAAGAGATCACGGAAAAGGTTATTGGTGCATCTATGAAAGTACATGCGGCTTTGGGCAATGGTTTTCAGGAAGTGATTTATCAGAGGGCTTTAGAGATTGAAATGCGTGAAATGAATGTTCTTTTTGACAGGGAATTTAATATGCCTGTTTACTACAAAGGCAATAAAATTGGAGAAAGAAGAGTTGACTTTTTAGTTGAAACAAAAATAAGCGTGGAATTAAAAGCAATCATCAATTTAGAACCAGTTCACTTTGCACAGGCTAGAAATTATTTAGAAGCATATAACCTTGAAGTAGGACTTCTTATAAACTTTGGCAGTACAAGCCTGCAATTTAAGCGACTACAAAACCCTAAGTTTGTCAACAAATTTTCGCTTAATCAATAAATCCTCCCAAATCCGCGTTCAGAAAATGGAACCCATCATCCGCATAGAACATCTTTTTAAGAACTACGGCAGCAAAGCTGTTTTAAAAGACATCAATCTCGAAGTTTATCCCGGCCAGGTCATTGGCTACATTGGCCCCAATGGCGCCGGCAAAAGCACTACAGTAAAAATTTTGTGCGGCCTGCTTACCGACTATGAAGGCGATGTAACAGTAAAAAACTTTGACCTAAAAAAAGATACGCTGGCCGTAAAAAAGATCATCGGTTACGTGCCCGAAATGGCTGAACTGTATGATGTGCTTACACCTTTGGAGTTTCTAAGCTTTATGGGTGCACTGTACGGCTTGCAGGAAAACGTTTGCGAAGAACGCATTTATAAAATGATGAGTGCTTTCGGGCTGTCGGCCAATATTGAGCAGCGTATGGATAGCTTTAGCAAGGGCATGAAGCAAAAAGTATTGATCGCTTCAGGGCTTTTGCATAATCCCGATATTATTATTTTGGATGAACCACTAAGCGGCCTGGATGCCAACAGTGTTATTGTTATTAAGGAACTGATAAGCAAACTGGCCAAAGACGGCAAAACCATTTTTTATTGCAGCCACATGATGGACGTTGTAGAAAAAGTAAGCGACCGCATTGTTTTGATTGATGAAGGCAGGATCATTGCCAACGGCACTTTTGAAGAGTTGAAACAACAGGAAGGCAACAAAAGCCTTGAACAAATATTTGCCAACCTCACCGGCAAAGATGCTTTATCAGTAACAGCAGATGAATTATTAAAAGCGTTGGAGAGTTAAGGGCAGTTTGGAGTTTGGTGTTCGGAGTTCTTTAGCTCAATCATTCACTTCTTTATCAAACAGATCTTGTGCCTTATACCTTTCGCCTTATACCTCAAACCTCAAACCTTGTACCTTAAATCTTTTGCCTGCCGATATGAACATCATCAATAAAACTTTTCTAAAACTGGCGCTGCTTCCATCGGGAGTGTATAAAAAAATGGGCGTGAACATTCCGCAGCTTACATCTATCCTGAACATCAAGCTGACCATGGATGACCGCAGGCCCAATACGTTTCAACAAACACAGAGAAGAAAAAAAAGCAAACCTGTTTCCACCGCAACGCTGGGCACCATGATCATGAGTGTTATCCTGGGTTTGTTTTATTTATTTGCTTTTTCCATTGGAAGCAACATGGCAACCAACCTCACCTTTTATTTTTCCATGTTCTTCTTTATGCTTTCCGCAACGCTTATATCAGATTTCACTTCGGTGCTGATTGATGTAAGGGACAGTTTTATTATTCTTCCTAAACCTGTTAACGACCGCACATTTTTAGTAGCAAGGCTGCTGCACATCTTCATTCACATCTGCAAGATCGTTGTGCCTATGTGCCTGCCGGGCATTGTGTACATAGCTATCAATTTAGGTGTGGCAGCAACGGTATGGTTTGCACTGATGGTTTTATTCAATACTTTCTTTGCCATCTTTTTTATCAATGCACTTTACATTGTTATTCTAAAAATAACAACGCCCCAAAAGTTTCAGTCCATCATCAGCTATGTACAAATTGTTTTTGCCGTTCTTATTTATGCCAGCTACCAGATATTTCCCCGGATGATCGACCGTTATCATTTGGAGACACTGGATCTTGCTTCTAAAAAAGGTATCAGCTTCTATCCAATCTATTGGTTTGCCAGCGCCTGGAATATACTCTATACACATCATGGCACAGCTACAGAATGGATAGCAGCCGTGTTAGGTTTAATACTGCCGGTGCTGAGTTTATTTATTGTTGTAAAATATTTGGCGCCTTCCTTCAACAACAAACTGGCTATGATCAGCGGCTCGGGCAGTACCGATGTACAAAAACCCGCTGTGGTTACTTTCAACAAAAAACGATCTTCTTACGCAACATTCTTAGGCAAGATCTTTACAGGCAGCCATGCCGAAAAAATGGGCTTCCTGTTTACATGGAAGATGACATCACGCAGCCGCGATTTTAAATTGAAAGTATATCCTTCCATTGGCTATTTAGCTGTATATGTTGTCATCATGTTCATGAACAGCAAACATATCAGCGTGGAGCAGATAAGAGCTGGCGGCATGCAGGGGAAAATCCTGGTTATCTCTGCACTCTATTTCACCAGCTTCATACTCACCATGGCCATCAACCAAATGATCTATTCTGAAAAATATAAGGCTTCGTGGATCTATTACATCAGTCCTTTGCAAAAACCCGGAGAAGTGATCCTGGGCGGAGCAAAGGCAGCTATCTTTAAGTTTTATATACCGCTTGTGTGCTTCATCACCGTTGCAGGTTTGTTTTTACTGGGACCAAAAGTTTTACCCAATGTTATCTTGGGCTTGTTCAATGAACTATTGATCGCCACCATAATGGTGTATGCAGGCAATAAAATGCTTCCCTTCTCGCTGCATCAAAACAACAATGTAAAAGCCGGTTCTTTTTTGCGCAACATGTCCATACTGCTTGTGTCGGGCCTTATTGCCGTTGGGCATTTTTTTATTTACGATGTAATGCCTGTAGTTATCATCTGTTCTTTTCTTTCCATCGGCGCCACCTGGATCATGATGGGCAGTATAAAAAATACCTCGTGGGCCTCGGTTAAAAGCAGTTATACGGAAGATTAATTATGCAGAGATTTTGAACAAGCTTCGAGCTGTGAGCCACGAGCTGCGAGCTATAAGTTACGAGACTGAAGATATAAGTCTCGTAACTCGCAACTAAAAGCTCGCAGCTTCTTTAGCCCCTAATCATCGTAAATGGCTGCAAATGCTAAAACACCTCTATCTTTACGGCTTATTTGTTTTGAATGTCAATCTCACATAAAAGAGTAAGCTTTGGCGGCTTGCTCATTGCCCTTGGAATTATTTACGGCGATATTGGTACTTCTCCCCTTTACGTACTCAACGCCATTACCAGCGGCAAGGTTATAACAGAAGAATTGATCGTTGGCGCCTTATCCTGCATCATCTGGACGCTTACATTGCAAACCACCATTAAGTATGTTATTCTTACCCTGCGGGCCGACAATCGCGGCGAAGGCGGTATCTTTTCTCTTTTTGCACTGGTGCGGCGCAGGCGCAGGTGGCTGGTGATAGCAGCCATGATAGGCGGGGCTGCCCTGCTGGCTGATGGCATGATCACGCCACCTATTTCTGTTACCTCTGCCATTGAAGGCTTAAAGCAGGTAAAGTCCATCTCGAACATCAGCCAAACAACCATTGTATATATTGTAGTGGGCATCCTGTCGGTTTTGTTTTTTATACAGCAATTCGGCACTGCTTTTATCGGCCGTTTCTTTGGTCCTGTGATGACCGTATGGTTTGTGATGCTGGCTCTTTTAGGTGTTGTACATTTTGTAGACGACCTGCATGTTTTTAAAGCATTGAATCCTTATTATGCTATTAAACTGCTGGCTACCTATCCCGGTGGCTTTTACATATTAGGCGGTGTGTTTTTATGCACCACCGGCGCCGAAGCTTTGTATAGCGACCTGGGGCACTGCGGTAAATGGAACATCCGCTACTCGTGGGTATTTGTCAAAACCTGTTTGATATTGAATTACCTGGGGCAGGGCGCCTGGCTGCTAAGCAATTATCATGGCAAGTTGATCTCTGCCGATGTCATTGAAAGCGGCTTCAATCCTTTTTATGGTTTAATGCCACACTGGTTTTTATATTTCGGTATTGCCATTGCCACGGCAGCCGCCATCATTGCCAGCCAGGCTTTGATCTCCGGTTCGTTCACATTGATCAGTGAAGCTATGCGCCTGAACCTGTGGCCCAAACTAAGGATCGTTTATCCTACTGAGGCAAGGGGGCAACTATTTATTCCTGCCATCAACTTTTTATTGTATGCCGGTTGCGTAGGCGTGGTGCTGCATTTTCAAAAAGCGTCGAACATGGAAGGTGCTTACGGCCTGGCCATTACCCTTTGCATGATCGCCACTTCTATTCTTTTTGCCAATTACCTGGTGCTGCACAGGGTGAACAAGGCCCTCGTTTACCTGTACCTTGTTGTTTATTTTACCATTGAGTTCAGCTTTCTATTTGCCAACCTCGATAAGTTTCCGCATGGCGGCTATGTTACCATGGTTATGGGCGGACTTTTATTTTTAGTGATGTTCAACTGGTTCAAGGCCCGCAAGATCAAGAACCGTTACGTGGAGTTTGTACGGCTGGAGCATTATATTCCCAAAATTCAGGAGTTAAGCAACGACCGCACGGTGCCTAAGTTTGCAACGCACCTTGTCTATTTAACCAGCGCCGACAATCCAAAGGAAATTGAGCATAAGATCATTTATTCCATTCTGAATAAAAAACCCAAACGTGCCGACATTTACTGGTTTGTGCATGTAGATACTTTAGATGATCCTTATACTTCGGAATATTCGGTAGAGCATATCATTCCGAACGATATTATCCGTGTGGAATTTCGCCTGGGCTTTAGGGTGCAGCCACGCATTAACCTGCTGTTTAAAAAAGTAGTGGAAGACCTGGTGAAGAACAGGGAGGTGAATGTGATAAGCCGTTACGAAAGCCTGGAGAAAACAAATACCATTGGCGACTTCCAGTTTATAGTAATGGAGAAATACTTAAGCCAGGACAACGACCTGCCCATTTGGGAGCGCATGGTAATGAAAGTACACTTCTGGCTGAAGACCATCAGCCTGTCCGAGGAAAGAGGTTTTGGCTTAGACTTAAGCAATGTTACCGTTGAAAAGTTCCCATTGATCGTGTCGCCGGTTACCAATGTGCGGTTGAAGCGCATTGATAAAATGGGTGAAGGATTAGGTTAGGCTGGTTTTGCTTGCTTTGCATGGATGAACAGAGGTATGTATATTTATTATTGTGTGTATAACTCAATCAATCCGATTGCATTCCATGAAGATTTTTAAAAGATTAGTGTCATTCATTATTCTAAGTGTCACGGCTGCATGTGGGAATAGGTCAGAAAATATATTACTCCAAAAGTTTGATACTGAAAGCTGTTCATTGAAGATTGTAGGAAATAAAGAAGCTACACAGAAAACGCTTTTTATAAAGAAGAATGGAATGATATTTAGCGTACAATTGAATGATAATCCGGTGGAGATAAAACGTGTTTCCAACGATTCTATTTTTCTCCACTATTTCATTTTCTCCGGCACTGAAGAAAACACTCAATACGAATCAATGGAAGGCAAACTTGTTATTGTTCAACAATTCCACAGAGTCGACGGTACAGTCTTTGAAAATGAATTTACCATTGACAAGGCTGAAAGGAACAAGAACACCATATTCTTCTATTCTAAGGGTGGCTTGGTAGACTCATTTAGCAGAAACAGTCTTCTTTATACAGATACTTACTTTTTCAAAAGAGATTATGATTCTATCAAACATCGGATTTACACTACGGTTTATCTCACTAAGGATAAGGGCTTTGCACAAGCCTTTGGACAAACCATGTAAAGAATAAAAACACCTTATCTCACCCAAAAAGACCCTCACCAATGAAAGAAGAGCTCATTCAAACATTGCACCCGCAGCAGAACAAGACCAATAAAAGAATATCTTTAAAGAAATACAATTTCATACGCGAAAACCTATTGGCTGTTCTATCGGGAGCGGCACTAACACACACCGAACTTATGGAAGCATTATATGCAAGGGTAAAAGACAATTTTGAAGGTGGTGTACAATGGTATGGCGAAACAGTAAAACTCGACCTGGAAGCAAGGAAATTAATAGAACGGACCAAAAGCAAACCTGAGAAATACAGGGTAACGGCAACGAATAACCTATAAAAACAGCGCTGATCTCTGTCTGTTTACAAAACATTAGGTTTGACCAATCAAATCAACCAACATGAAAAAAGAAAAAGTATATGCACTTCTCTTTGCCAGTGTCTATCCCCTGTATATAAAAAAGGCAGAAGCAAAGGGCCGCACAAAAGAAGAACTGGATACTATCATTTATTGGCTTACCGGGTACAATAAGCAAACATTGCAACAACAAATTGACAGGAAGGTTGATTTTGAAACCTTTTTTGCAGAGGCGCCACAGATCAATCCAAACGTTTCCAAAATAACCGGCGTCATTTGCGGGTATCGTGTAGAAGAAATTGAAGACAAACTGATGCAACAGATCCGCTACTTAGACAAGCTGGTAGATGAACTGGCAAAAGGAAAGGCCATGGAAAAGATATTAAGAAGCTAAGCCTGCTTTGTACCGCAGGTAAGCCTTCCCTCCTGTTGCCTCCCACATTTGCTGCTCAGCATAATCCATTTCAAATCACACCGCCATCTTTGTAATTACCTCGCTAATGGTAACCTGGCCGTTGGTACCAATGGCTACAATGCGCAGACTGTAAACCTGGCCCGGCACAAGGTTGGTAATTTTGCACCTGGCACGTGTAGTAGTTATTCTGTGCCACTGCTCTGCCGATGGGTCGGTAGTGTATTGGTATTGGTAGCCCCTGGCACCCTTAAGCGCCGCGGTGGAAAGAATCAATACGCCAGCCTGGTTACCGTGTACCACTTTAGCAACAGGCGTACCTAATATAATAGGCTTTCTATCCTTGCTTATTGAAAAGCCACAACTGTGTAGCATTGTCAGGTTACCATTCGCAATTTGGTTTACATAGACAACGAGTTGACGCAGCAGCTTAAGCAACGCCTTCTTGTCGGCATTCTTCTGTGCCTTTTCCTGGCTGCTGCCAGAAGCAGCTTTGGCCAAACTGGTTGTATACTTATTTTTCGCAGCTTGCAATGTGACAAGCGGAGGTGTGGGTGATACAAAGAAAGGGTTGTTGGTAAGGGCTTCCAGCACTGTAATGCCAAGGGCAAGCATAGCCTTATCGGACAGCCTTGCATTGGGTAAAATAGCATGCTTCATAAGAATTGGTTTTGGTTAATAAAAAGTTCTCAAAAGAGAATGCTAATAGTAAAATAAAGTTACAATACTGAAACAGGGCCTGTCAATGGGGGAACTACGCATTTTAACGCCGTAACTTTCCTAACATTATTTACGTGTAGGCTACGGTGTTACTACCATACAAAGGGCTTTGTATAAGGTGGCAAAGACTTTCCTTATCTTATACAAAAGGCTTAGGTTCCCCAGGCAAGCGTCTTCCCTTCCCTATGCAAGCGCATTTGTATAGGGAATAGAAGCCTCTTGCATAGGGAATAGATTGGCTTTGCATAGGGAAGAGAACTCCTTTGTATAGGGAATAGAAAGGCGTTGTATAGGCAAATGACAGCGTTTGCATAGGGAAAAGGATGCCCTTGCATACCTACGTGATGACGTTTGCATAGGGAAATGATAGCCTTTGCATAGGTATAAGAAGCCCTTTGCATGGTTATAGAATTGGCTTTGTACAGGCACATATAGGCAGTTACGTCAGTAAGCGAAGACCTTCATATAACCATAGGCCTACCATCCGGAAGGTGTATGAAGACTTACATAACAAGGAAGGGAACAGCGTTGTGCAAGATGGGAAGGCCACATGGATTGCACTGCCTTAACCACGATAAAAGTTTCAGTCGCAGGCACAAGCCAATCAGAACACGCAACTACGTAAATGCCTGGATTATAATTTATCAATTTCAAATATTATTTTAGTGCTTACTAACAGCTTTTACATACCATGAGAACTATTTTGATATTGTTATTATTTGCGCTTATGATGTCGGGTTGCAGCACATCAAAGCAGGGATGTCCCGGCACCACCTACCAGGGACCAAAATATAAAGCTTCCAAATTCAGTTGGTATTAAGGCACTGCTTCCCTTTCAGAAAACAATAGCACCAACTTTCAATTGCAATAATT
>JBQCHB010000094.1:0-2555 GCA_051955075.1 Flavisolibacter sp. | reverse complement strand
TTACCTCAACATCCACCCCTTTTACCGTATCGTAAGGCGCAAATGTTGAAAAGAAATCTGTAGTAAAAGAACTCCATTTGGAAATTGAGTCGCCTTGTGTTAAAAGATAATATGCTACGCCGTTTCTTGTAAAAGATTTACCACGCACCACTCTACTACTTTTAGGATCGCCCAATTCATACTCCAATACTTTGAACTGGTTGGGCAACACATATTTCTTCCTGCTTTTGTATGTCCAATTCTGTATTTCTGTTTTGAAATGCAGGGTATCTGCCGATGCTGTTGTATCATCGTACAAATAATAACGTGAAGGCTTGTAAAATGAAACATAGATTTTTTCTCCTGTCGAATCATCCTCTACAAGTTTATCCTTGTAAGTTCCATTCTCTTCCAAAAAACTTTCATCGTCGCTATTCATGCCAAAACGAAGCATTTCCTGCGGATACATTTCCAGCTTTGCAGGTTTTTGAATAGCCACAGGAGAAGACACCGTGAAATAAAGACTTGTATCAGCCTGCGCCTTCTTTTCTCCATAATTAAATGGCTTTATAACAAATGAATTAAGGAAACGTGACATAGCACTGTTCTCTGATTTTGCATTGGCTATTAGTGTGTAGTAATGCGGGCCCTGGACAATAAATTTTACCATAGCCAAACTGCCATCTTTATATTTATATTTTGCTTCCAGCGCAGCATATCCATTCTGATGCACTTGCCTGCGACTGATTTGTTTTTCAATAAAATCGGAAGAGGCAAAGCTTTCTTCCATAAGATCAAGATCAAAAGAATCTTCTTCCACAAAGCGCAGGTTGTGCACATCCGTACGTACGATCTCAAAGTTGGTAGCGGTATTCTTATCGTAAGCTAAAAACTGTTGGCTGCCTGCATTGCTGATAAATGGCTGGTGCGGCAACTCCGCTTCAAAGCCGCCAAACGACGGGCTGTATTTTTGCCACCCTATAGTTACCGGGTTTGTTTCGTATTCTTTTAATTGGATAGAATTAAAAAATTCGCCGGCTTCTTTTCCTGTTTTTACATATTCGCCGTTGCCACTCATTTTAAACAAAATGACTTCGTAAGGCGTAACAAAAATATTGTAGCGTTGATAATCGCCGCGGCGTGTACGGTTCAAGATGTCAAACCCTTTAAATCCATTTTTTACAATAGACTGCTTACTTAAAATTTTGCCCGGAACATTTTCATACAACAAACTGTCAACCTTATGCAGCACCGTTTCTGTGGATTGTCCCCATAATGCCGCATTGGTGTAAATGCGTGACACCATGTAATAACTACCATTGCTCATATCCGCATACTGTTTCTGGTTGATGAATCCGAAAGGCCTGGTGAAACTGTATAATTTTCCCGGCAGGTCAACAGTGTAAAAGCCATCATCTGCATTTTGTTGTCCAAACTGAACAGGCACTCTTATCGTTTCAATATCTTCCTTATGACGGCTGTCTCTTTCTGTCATTTTTATAGGCCGCAGCCTGTAACCTTTGCTCCTTAGTAATTCAATGACGCCCCTGTTGCCGGGCAAGTGCGCCGCACCAACGCCAACAAAAAGAGCGGCTTTTGTTTTCAATATAGAATCAATAGAAGCAGCCTGTATCTCGTTGCGCCTGTACAAAAACTTTTCATCAAAAGCAGCCGAAGTACTGTTGGCTTTGTTAATAGTATCTAACAAATCCAGGTTTCCTGTGCGATAAGCTTCTTCCAGTTTACCATAAGAAAACTCATTATCACTATCGTAGCTTCTTTCATGAACGTTTTTATCTTTAGCGGCTGCAGCATATGCCTCTTTCATGAGCGACATGCTTTCATCAAAGTCTTCCACACCGCAAACCTTTTTGTTCCATTTCCGCCCTACCTGGTAAATGTAAAGATCGAGATAGGTGTCTTCTTCAAAATCGCCTGAACCTTCCGAATTGCTGCGATATAAAAAACTATTGATGATGGAAGGATTAGTATACAATGCTTTCTCCACCAGCTTCTCGTAAGGAAATGCTTTGAGTGTGTTGATGGATAAATAATCATTAGGCTCAAAGCCGTTCTTTCCGCGAAAAGCATAATTATAAAAATTGCCATCAAGGTCGTAACGGGAAAAATTTTCCTGCCAGTTGCCAGGGTTGGTCTCAAGCGCCACCACGTCGGCATTTTTTAAGGCGAGATAAAAAGAGTCGGAAAGATGAAAAACCATTTTACTGCTTACGTGCATGGTACCAAACAGGTAAGAAGGCTTTGCCAGCCCTTTGCCGGTGATCTCCCACAGCAGGCTTGGATATTTTTTTGACTTTAATTTACCACTCTGTCCAAAAGAAGTTGCAGAAACGAAAATGCTCAAAGCAGCCACCAGCAAAGTCCGCATATAGGTTATTGTATTGGTAAGAATAATGTTTTTGTTCCGCTCAAGGTAACATAAAGAGCAGGATTAACGGTTCCTTCCATAAAAATTTCATTGTATTTTTTTAAATGTGCTATTTTTGCGGCCTTTAAGCTAAATGACCATGCCCGGTGCCGTAAGACCGAGCTATAGCTAAGAAGAATAACAAGAA
>JBQCHB010000093.1:0-18218 GCA_051955075.1 Flavisolibacter sp. | reverse complement strand
CATGGCGGCCACCGCGTCCTGCGTGTCGGTCTGAATCGCCTTCACCAGCGCCGAGATCTGGCGCGTGGCGTCCGCCGAGCGTTCGGCCAGGCGCTGCACTTCTTCAATCTGGTGCTCATTATGCCGTACTACCAAAAATTGAAAAATGATAAAAGGCGTTTTGCTTTTTAGTTCTTTTTTCCATTTTACGATATTGGCAGCGCCTTCCAGCACTTTTTGCAAATTGCCGCCGACGCGGTATTGCTGGTAGGTTTGCTGCGTAGTGCCATCAATGGAAATAATGAGGCGATCCAACCCGCTTTCCACAGTTCGCCGTGCATTTTTATCGTTTAGGTAATGCGCATTGGTAGAAGTGGCGGTGTAAATTTTTTTTGATGATGCGTATTGCACCATGTCTAAAAAATTAGGGTTCAGGTAGGGTTCGCCCTGGAAATAAAAGACAAGGTAAGTGAGGTCTTTGTACAATTGGTCAATGGTTTCGGTGAAGAAGTCTTTTTGCAACATACCGGTTGGTCTTGAAAAAGCTCTTAAGCCACTGGGGCATTCAGGACAGCGCAAATTGCATGAAGTAGTAGGTTCAAAAGAAATAGAAATGGGATAGCCCCACTGAATATTTTTCTTTGTCCACTTGCTCACATGATAGCTACTGAACACCTTTAGTCCGTTAAAAGCCCGGCGAAGGGTTAGCTTGCTTAAAAAATTAAGGCTATCATTCCAGTTAAACTGAGGCATGGTGCAAGTTAATAGGAAACTCCCTATCATTGCACCGTGGCAAGCAGTAAAAAGTCCAGAAGGCGTTTTCTTAGTTTGTTTGTGGTTGTTACCATTCTTTCTGCCGGCTGCTTTTTATTTTATCTTTCTTATTTGTGGTGGAAGACAGAGGAATTAAAATTTGTTACCTATCCTGAGTTTGGCATTCCCATTCCTTACGAGTATGAAATTCACGGCATTGATGTTTCAAGATACCAGCGGCAAATTTCGTGGGAGGCCGTAAAGCAAATGCAGGTGCAGCATATTAAGTTGGGCTTTGCCTTCATAAAGGCTACAGAGGGCAATGGCAACTCAGACGCTTATTTCAAGCGCAACTGGAAAAAGTCGAAACAGGCAGGCATCGTTCGGGGAGCTTACCATTTTTTTATTGCTACCAAAGATGGTAAAACGCAGGCGCAAAATTTTATTGACAAGGTGGTTTTGGAAAGTGGCGACTTGCCGCCTGTGCTGGATGTCGAGCAAAGTTTTCGGGCATCTCCTGATAAAGTGCGGGCCGAAATAAAGAAATGGCTGAATGCAGTGGAACAATATTATGCAGTGAAACCGATCATTTACACCTATGTCGATTTTTACGAAAAATATTTGAAAGGCTATTTTGACGATTACCCGCTTTGGGTGGCACACTACCTGCAACAGCACCAGCCACGCATAACAAGAGAATGGAGCTTTTGGCAACACAGCGAACGGGGAAGAGTGAATGGTATTTTATCGAAAGTAGATTTCAATGTTTTCAATGGCGATTCGGCTGCGTTCAGGGCTTTGCTGGTTCCTTAAGGTTCATAGTTCATGGTTCATTGCCATTATAGTCTTTGTTATCATAAATTAGAAAAGCGAAAAGATGACCTTTCTCAACTTGCGGTTTGTTAACCACTACTAATTTTACACCCATGGATGAATACGACCGTGGAATGGACCCGGAAATAAGGCGTCATTTTAAAAAGATCATCAACTCATTTTCTTTCGGAGCCTTATGGCTGTTGGTTATTACTACTGCGGGTTTGTTTTTTAAACTCGGGATTGTCGCCAATGGAATGAAATGGCACAATGTTATTTTTTATGTGATTGCGACAGGAAGCTTTGTAGCGTTGATGCGTTATTATTATAAAATGTGGAGTGAAAACAATCAGTGATTTGATGTATTTATCGTTCAGCGTTATGAACTATGATCCGCAACGATAACCCAATTGCCTTTTATTTTGCGTAGCAACAAATCATAATGCCCGCTTAAATCGCCAATGGTTCTTTGCAGCATCCATTTGCCAACTACATAATAGTATTCATCCGATAATTTTTTTACCTGTAGTATGTCGAACGAAAGTTTGCCCATGGCGGCAGTATCGGGATAGCTCTTTTTATAATTGTTCAGCGTTTGCTGCCAGCCCCAATTTACGCCACTTTTGCCGATAAACATCAACGAGTCGCTCTTCCAATAAGTTTGCATAAAGCCCTCGATATCGCCACGATTCCAGCTTTCGGTTTGCGTAGCTAGCAGCCGGCGAATTTGCTGTTCATCTTTCGATTGTGCCCGGCTTAAAAAGCTGATGCTAAAGAACACCAGGAAAAAAAGAAGCTTAGCTTTCATATATTTTACAATTAAGGCTTTTACTAAAGATAAGAAGCCAAAATCCTTAAAAAATAAATTCTCCTATGAATTGGCGGTCCAAAATCCTGTTAATCCGTTACAATCCCACAAATCTGCGGTTAACTTTGTGGTTCAATTGAAAATGATGTCGAAAAAATATATTCTCTACATTGGTTTTTTTGTGGTGTTAGTGATTGGCTTTTTTGTTTTCCTGTCGTTTAAACTTCCGGGGTTTATTAAGCCTAAAATACCGCCTATGGGCAATGTGCAGCCATTCGCTTTTATCAACCAGGACGGAAAGAACATTACCGAAAAAGATATTGCAGGCAAAGTAGTAGCCGTGAATTTCTTTTTCACTACCTGCAAGAGTGTTTGTCCAAAAATGAATAATAACCTGATGGATGTGTATGAAAAATTTAAAAATGAACCTGATTTTTTAATTCTCTCTCATACTTCCGATCCTGAAAGAGATTCTGCCTCTGTTTTAAAACATTATGCCGATTCGCTGAAAGTTGATACCAACAAATGGATCTTTTTAACGGGCCGTAAAGACAGCTTGTACAGTGCTGCAAGGCATAGTTATAAAATTGACGATCCTGCCAACTTTGTCCAAAATATTGACGATGATTTTTTGCATACACAATTCATAGCTTTAGTCAATAAAAAAGGAGAAGTGGTAAAGATTTACGACGGTATCAAGCCATCGGAGATGAAACAAATGGAAGCAGACATTCCTAAATTTTTGAACGAGTAAATAATTACCGAATTTCACGAACATAAAAACTATGGGTGCAGTTGAACATAAGGGTATTGCCGGCAGGCTGAATGAAATTTTACACAACAAAAACCTCAGCGTAACGGACAGCCGGAAAAAGATTCTTTCGCTTTTTTTAAACAGCCAGGATGCTTTGGCGCACGGCGATATTGAGAAAAAGGCCGGCGAGAAGTTTGACCGTGTAACGGTGTACAGAACCTTGCAAACCTTTGTTGAAAAAGGCATTGTTCATACTATTCCAACTTCTGATAATTCGGTGCGATATGCCTTATGTAAAGATTGTACCGAAGGTCATCATCATGACGATCATGTGCATTTTGTTTGCTCTAATTGCAAAAAAACCATTTGTCTCGATGACGTAGTTTTTCCAAAGATTGATTTGCCCGAGGGTTATATAGCCGAGAGTGTGCAGGTGGTCATTAATGGCATTTGTAAAGATTGTCAGAAGGAGAATTTATAAGCTTTTTAAGGATTGATGAGAATTTTATAATGTCATTACATACAAAGCGCCTTCAATCACTGAAGACGCTTTGTATGTAAATATTTAGACCTGAGGATTCGGGCTCAACTATGGTTTGGCTGCGTTATCTTCTCCATTTCCTTTTGCACAAACAACATCAGCTCGCTAATATAATCGGGTGCAAAGCTGAACTTCAATTCAGCTGCTTTGTACAGTTCAGGAAGTGTTTTTGTGCCGCCCAGTTTTAAAGCATTAATGTAGTTGTTGATGGCTTTGTTCTTGTCTTCTTTAAACTGTTTCCATAAACCAATAGCACCTAATTGTGCAATGCCGTATTCAATATAGTAGAACGGTACTTCAAACAAGTGTAATTGACGTTGCCATGCATATTTTCTGTATGCCTCAAGTCCTGAAATGTCCAATGCAACAGAAGTATATTCATTTAAAATGCGTCTCCAGTTTTCTTCTCTTTCTTCCAGTGTGTGATCCGGATTGACATATACCCAATGCTGAAACTTATCAATGGTAGCGATCCATGGAAAGATGGTCAGTACTCTTTCCAGTTGCTGTTGTTTTGCCCTGCGCAGGTCTTCGGCGTTGTCAAAAAAAACATCCCAATAATCCATGCTGAAAAGTTCCATGGTCATGCTGGCTACTTCCGCAATTTCCATTGGATATTCTTTAAAAGCCGTCAAAGGAAGATTGTGAGAAAGAAAAGAATGAATAGCATGCCCGCCTTCGTGCACCATAGTGGTTACGTCGCTCATTTGTCCGGCTGCATTCATAAAAATAAATGGTGCGCCGGTTTCAGGTAATGGACAATTATATCCACCGGGAGCCTTACCTCTCCTGCTTTCCAAATCCAATCGTCCCATTTCTTTCATCTTTATCAAACACTCGCCAAAGAAGGGATTCATTTGATTGAAACATTCAATGGTTTTGTTCACCAACTCTTCGCCGTTGTTGAAGGGTGTAAGTGGTTGCACGCCTTGGGGCTCGGCATCCGTATCCCACGGACGTAAAGACTCCAATCCTAATTTCTGCCGTTTACGATCATACACGAAATCAACTAAAGGAAGCACCTGGTTTTTCACAGCTTCCTGGAACTGGATGCAATCTTCAACCTTGTAATCGAAGCGGCCAAGATCAACAAACTTATAGTCGCGATAATTGGCAAAGCCTGCGTTCTTTGCTACCTGGTCACGTTTTTGAACCAGCGTAGAAAATAATTCGTTTAATTGTTCTTTATCCTGCAAGCGGCGCTCCTGAATTTTGCGATACACCTGTTCTCTTAAATTGCGATCGGGATTCTCTAAAAATTTGGAAGCTTGTTGAAGTGTGTATTCTCTTCCTTCTACTTCTACCGTCATTTTACCGGAGATCACGCCGTATTGTTGCGCCAGTACGGCAATTTCGGCCTGCAACGGGATATTTTGCTCACGGAAAAGTTCGATATTCTTTTTTACGTTGCGCAGGTATACTTTATAAGCATCGCCTTCTAACTGCTTCGTGTATTCGTTTTCTACTAACTTGCGGTTGAGCTTATCTGCATATGGCTGTAATTTCGGCTGAATCTCCATTACAAAATATGTGAAGGCCTCTTCCAGTTGCTTATTCTCTGTATCGCAGGTCATGCGTATTTGCCGCCAGGCGGCATCTTCGCCAATTACTGCTTCAACTTCGCTAACATCTTTTAACCACTGCTCTAATACCTCTTTCGTATTGATAGGCCTTTCCAATAATTCTTTGAAATAAGGTTCAATGGTTTGCCAATCGGTTACTTTGAAATCCCTGGGTAAGTAATGCCTTGGTATGCTTGTTATTTGCGCCGTATAGTTAAGTTCCTGTTCCTGCATGACGTATAATTTCGTGAGACGTTAAAGGTGAAACGTGAGACATCCTGACTTTACACGTCTGGCGTCTCACGTTTCACGATATGCTTACAATAATTATTCCTCTGTTTTTTTCTTACGGCCTCTTTTAGGCTTTTCAGTTTCTCCGGCGGCTGCGTCAGGGGTTTCTTCCGTTGCAGGTTTTGCCTTGGCTCTTGTTTTTTTAGCAGGCTTTTCAGCTACTGCTTCAGCTACGGCCTCTGCTTCTGCTACTTTTTCTTCCGTTGCAACAGGTGTTTCTTCCGTGGTTTCCTCTTTCGGAGTAAAATCAATTTCATTGTTATTGATCACTTCGTACCACTTCACCATTTTTTTCATATCGCTGCTATACACTCTTTCGAAATCGAGATCAGGATATACAGTTTCGAAATAAGCCTTCAACGCCTTGTTGTCTTTTACATCCGGCAATTGTGCACTATTTTCTTTCATGGCAGCAAACACATCAGATAACTGGACATTGTCTCTCACCGTGTACACTTCAATGCTTTCAAGATGCGAAAGATTGTGTACGCGGGAAGAAATAAACTTTGTGCTTTTATCTTCTAATGAACGCACAATGGCGCCATCGGTTTTGCTGCTGACTACTTCGTACAAGCCGGGCATCCCGGTAACTGCTACTATTCTGTTATACTCCATATCTGAAATATTTTGGGGCTGCAATATAAACCGATTTATTAGCATTAATTAACCTCAATTGGGAATTATAAGGCATGGTTTTTACCACCTTTGACCTGTATCGGCCCTTAAACTATTATTATGTACCGGAGAATTTTATTGATTGGAGTGATTTTTTTTATTGTTTCTAACCTTCACGCACAAACATTAAACATTAGCGGAACTATTACAGACCAGCAAAGTAAAGCTCCTTTAAGCGGGGCCACTGTTAACCTCCGAAGTACTAAAGACGCTGCCTTTACCAGGAATATGTTAAGCGATTCTGCAGGCAAGTTTGCTTTTACAAATCTTTCTGCTGACAGTTTTTTGCTTTCCGTTTCTTTTGTTGGATTTAATAGTGTTACAAGAGGCGTTCGCCTTGACAGCAGTGATGTAACAATTAATATTGCAGTAACGCCAAACTCATCAAACGAACTGGCAACTGTTGTGATTACTTCCACACCGCCTTTGGCCACGCAAAAAAATGATACACTGCAATTAAGTGCCAGCCAGTTTAAAGTCAATCCCGATGCCAGCGGAGAGGATCTTGTACGTAAAATGCCGGGCATTACCATAGAAAACGGGCAGGTGAAAGCCATGGGTGAAAATGTGCAAAAGGTAACACTTGACGGCCGCGACCTGTTTGGCGATGATGCTACAGCAGCCTTGCGTAATTTGCCTGCAGAAGTTATTGATAAAATACAAATTTTTGATCGCCTCAGCGACCAGGCACAGTTTACCGGTTTTGATGATGGCAACACGTCCAAGTCCATTAACATCGTAACCAAAGCCAATATGCGTAATGGTCAATTTGGAAGAGTGTTTGCAGGTTATGGAACCGACAGTCGTTACCAGGCGGGTGGAAATGCTACTTTACTACATGAAAACAGAAGGATTTCACTTGTAGGTAATTTCAACAACGTCAACCAGCAGAATTTTTCGCAGCAGGATTTGCTTGGCGTAACCAGTAATGCACAACGCGGAGGCGGTGGTTTTCGTGGGGGCGCAAGAGGCGCCGGTGGCGGTGGAAACCGTGGTGGAAATAGTGGTGGTGGTAACAGGGGCGGCGGAAATTTTGGAGGTTTTGGAAGTGCTTCTAATTTCCAGGTAGGCCAGCAGGATGGTATCAATAAAACGAATGCATTGGGAATTAACTATTCTGATTTGTGGGGACCGAAAGTGACTGTAAGCGGAAGTTATTTCTTCAACAATACAAACAACAATACAAACGAAATAGCCAACACAAACTATTTTTCCGGCTCCACTACAAAAAGCATCGATACAACAATGTCAACCAGCCGGAATACGAATCATCGCTTCAATATGCGGTTTGATTATAAAATTGATTCGGCAAACCAGCTCCTCATTATGCCTAACCTTAGTTTCCAGAGCAACACATCCAGCCGTTATGTGGGAAGGGAAGCTTTTCTGGATGGCAGTGATGGTTATAATCGCAGCATCAATCAAAACAGCAGCAACAGCACCCGTGCCGGAAATAATTTGAATAATACAATTTTGTACCGGCACTCCTTTCCTAAAAAAGGCCGGACCGTTTCCATAAACCTGAACACATCATACAACAGGAATGACGGCGAATCTTATACAAATACGTTCCAACGCTTATTTACAGATATTGATTTTGCAGACAGCAGTTCGCAAACCTTTTCTGACCAGGCTAGTCATGGGTACCAGGTTTCTACAAACCTGGCCTACACTGAGCCGTTAGGACAGAACTCGCAACTGCAGAGCAATTACAATCCTACCTTTTCAAAAAGCACGTCCAATCAAGAAACCTATAGCTTTAACCCGGCAGAAAATAAATACTCGACTTTTTTAGACAGCCTTTCCAACAAATTCGACAATCGTACGCAGGCGCAAAATGCAGGCCTTTCCTATCGGTTGGGGAACAGGGATAAGCAAATTTCTTTTGGAGTAAGTTACCAGCATACCAATTTGAATAGCGACCAGACTTTTCCGAAGACATTTACGATAGATAAAAGCTTTGACAATATCCTTCCCAATGCCATGATACGATACAAGCTATCAACAAAAAGCAGTTTACGATTGTTTTATCGTGCAAACGTCAATACACCTTCTGTAAACCAGTTGCAGAATGTATTGAATATAAATAATGCGCCGTATTATTCTATTGGTAATCCCAATCTTAGCCCGCAGTACATGCAGACCATAAGCACTCAATATACGTTCACAAATCCTACTAAAAACCTGTTGCTTGTAGGCAATATTTTTTGGCAGACCGCAAACAATTATATTGCTTCCGCCATTTTTAGTCCTACAAGAGATAGCCTGGTTGAAGGGAAAAAATTATCGGCAGGCGACCAGCTTACCAAACCGGTTAACCTCGATGGCTATCAAAGCCTGCGTTCTTTTCTCACATTTGCGGTACCGGTAAAGTTTATTAAATCAAGTTTTAACCTTAATGGAGGTGTTACCTATACCAAGCTGCCCGGTTTGATTAAAGATGTTCGCAATACTACTAATAATGTAATGTACACACTTGGTGCTGTAATAGCCAGTAACGTAAGTGAGTATGTTGATTTCACAGTTTCTTATTCAGCCAATTTTAATAATGTAACGAATGATGTGAATACAAATCTTAACGACAAATCTTTTCAACAGGTGGCCAGAGTACAATTGAACTTATTATCAAAGAATGGGTGGTTCTTTCAAAATGATTTGAATAATCAATACTATAGCGGTTTGGCACAAGGCTTTAACCAGAATTATTTCCTCTGGAATATGAGCGCCGGTAAAAAGATTTTAAAGGGCCAGAAAGGCGAGTTGAAATTAAGTGTATTTGACCTGCTGAAACAAAACCGCAGCATTGAAAGAAATGTTCAACCTTATGGCATTGAAGATGTAAGAAATGAAGTACTGCAACAGTATTTTATGTTGACATTCACTTACAACCTGCGCAATTTTGGAACGGCTGCTGCAAGGGCAATGAACCGTAATAACGGTGGCAGGCCTGGCGGCATGAGATATTGACAAGCGGGAATTTTTGAATGCTTATTAAGGCTAACTCCAAAGAAACGTAACTGCAGGGATATCATTATGTGGTTTAAACTGCCTTGCAAATTAAGCCGCCACCAGCTTTGATCACTCACTGTTTTATTTCGTTCAACACTTTTTCAATGCGTTGTTGCAGCGTTTCGTAATCTGTATACCCACTGGCCAGCAAATAAAATTTTGAATCGCTTACCTGTAGCAGTACAGCCGGGAAACCGGTTACCTGTAATTGTTTTACCAAAGCAAATTCATAATAAGCTTTCTCGCGGTATTCTTCACTTTCAAGTTTTGCATAGAAATCGTCTTCGGGAATATTATATTTCTGAACTAAATGGCGGTAAGCTTCCTTATCTGTAAGATCTCTGCCTTCGTAATTCAAAGCATACTGGAGGTCTGCAGCCATGCTCACTGCTTTATCGGGGTAATACTCTTTAAAAATACACAACGCAACTGTAGGCAGGGTAGAATCGGGATGCCAGTCGGTTTCGTCAGGATGAAAAACATGCCACAAAAAATCTTCGCCAAATTTTGCACCGGTTAGTTCTTCTACTCTTTGATAAGCAGTTTGAATGTATTTTGCCATAGGTGCAAAATGTCTTGGTTCTTCAGGCAAAATCATACCGCCGGAAAGTACTTCAAACTTTAATTGATCTTTATATTCTTCTGCAATGCGTTTTATAACAGAACTAAAGCCATAACACCATCCGCAATAAGCATCGTAACAATAATAAATAATGCATCCTGTCTCCCCGAAGGGTGCACTTAGATCAGCGCTTTCTTTGTTTTCTTCAGTCATTTTTTTAAGAATAAGTTGAAAAGATTCGCCATGCCATTGATTGCCACAAATGGTAAAGTTGGTTGAATTAGCTTCTGGCTGGGAACAGCAGTTTAATGCGCTTCCAGCCAATTAACACCTGCACCTACTTCGGCTAAAATAGGAATACCATTAGGTAACTCCATTGCCGATTGCATGCAGTCTAAAATAACAGGTTTAATTATTTCCACTTCGTCTTTTGTCGCATCAAATACCAACTCATCATGCACCTGCAAAATCATTTTTGATTTAAAACGATGTTCTTTGAATGCTTTATCAATCTTCACCATGGCCAGTTTAATCATATCTGCTGCTGTACCTTGTATAGGTGAGTTGATAGCATTTCTTTCTGCATAGCCACGCACGGTGAAATTGCCGGAATTAATATCTCTTAACCAACGTTTTCTTCCCAATACCGTTTGCACATATCCATGCTCCTGGCAAAAGTGAATCATGTCAGCCATGTATTTGGTGATGCCCGAAAATTCTTTTTTATAATTGTCGATGATCTCTTTGGCTTCAGTGCGGCTGATGCCCAAATTTTCAGCTAATCCAAAAGCACCTTGCCCGTAAATAATTCCGAAATTGACACTCTTGGCTTTGCGGCGCATTTCTTTTGTTACGGCTTCTTCTTCTATGCCATATACTTTTGCAGCTGTAGCTGTGTGTACATCCTTGTTTTGACGAAATGCTTCGCACATGCTTTCGTCGCCGCTCAGTGCTGCTACAATGCGCAACTCTATTTGAGAATAATCGGCACTAACCAAAACATGATTCTCATCTCTTGGTATAAACGCCTTCCTGATTTCTCTTCCTCTTTCTGTTTTAATGGGAATATTTTGAAGATTGGGATTATTGCTGTTTAATCTTCCGGTTACAACTGCTGCTTGTCCGTAAGTTGTATGAACCCGCCCCGTTTTTTTGTTGATCAATAAAGGAAGTGCATCAACATAAGTGGAACGCAGTTTTGTATATTCACGAAAAGCAAGAATGTCATCAGCAACAGGATGAAGCACCGCCAGTTTTCTTAATACAAATTCATCTGTTGCATACTGGCCGGTCTTGGTTTTTTTTGCCTTTGGATCAAGCTTTAATTTTTCAAACAACACTTCGCCCAGCTGTTTTGGCGAACCAAGATTGAAACGGACACCTGCCGCTTCATATACTTTTTCTTCATGCACTCTTGATTCAATCTCCAATACTCTTGAATATTCATTTAAAAAGTCGACATCAATTTTTACACCTTCATATTCCATATCAACCAATACGGGTACCAATGGATTTTCTACTTCTTCAAAAACATTCTGCACTTCACATTTTTGCAATTTGGGTAGAAAGACGTCTTTGAACTGAAGTGTAACGTCTGCATCTTCGGCCGCATAATCTTTCACTTTTTCAACATCGACTTCATTCATGCACAGCTGGTTCTTTCCTTTTTTACCAATCAGTTCTTCAATATGAATGGGTTCGTAGTTTAAATACTTAGCACTCAGCCAGTCCATATTGCTTTTGCCATCGGGTTCAATAAGATAATGTGCCAGCATTGTATCGAACAATTTTCCTTTAATGGAAACGCCATACCATTTTAATATCAGTAAATCGTATTTGAGGTTGTGTCCTATCCAGGTTTTTGATGCGTCGTCAAATAACGATGAAAAATGAGAGAGGATCTTTTTGGCTTGTGCTACATCATCGCAGGGTACAGGTACATACCAGCCATGGTGCGGCCGCACGGCAAAGCTTAGACCCACCAATGCAGCATCATTAGCATCAATGCCGGTGGTCTCGGTGTCGAAAGAAATTTCGGCGTGTTTGTATAATTCTTCCAGCAAAGCCTTGAACTCTGCTTCGCTTTCTACCAGTTCATAGTCGTGTGGTGTATTATTTATGTTTTTACCAGGTTGAACCACCGATATCACTTCGGGTTCTTCTGCTGCTGCGGTAGCATTGCCAAACAAATCCGCTTGTACTCCAACAGAAGATTTTTTTGATCCGGCAGCATCTGTTACATCTTCGCCTAACAGCCTTTTAATAACTGTTTTAAACTCAAGCTCGGTAAACACTTCTTTTAATGCTTCTTTGTTCCACTGTTTGATTAAAAAATCTTCTTCATGAAAATCAACCGGAACAGAAGTAATAATGGTTGCTAGCTTTTTGGAGAGAATAGCATCTTCTTTTCCTTTTTTAATTTTTTCGCCCAGTGCGCCTTTAATGTTTTCTGCGTTAGCTAAAACATTTTCCAGGGTTTTATATTCTGTCAAAAGTTTGCAAGCAGTTTTTTGTCCTACACCTGCTATGCCCGGAATATTATCTACTGCATCGCCCATCAGTCCCAGTATATCGATCACCTGGTCAACCGAATCAATACACCATTTTTCGCATACTTCTCTTGGTCCCATAACTTCAACATCGCCACCCTGGTAACCGGGTTTATAAATTTTTACCTTATCAGTTACCAATTGCCCGTAATCTTTATCAGGCGTTACCATGTACACTTCATAACCCAGGGCTTCGGCCTGCTTGCTTAAAGTGCCAATCACATCATCGGCTTCGTAGCCATCGCTTTCAATGATGGGAATATTCAGTCCCCTGATAATTCTTTTTATATCAGGAATAGCGATAGTGAGGTCTTCGGGAGTTTCTTGCCGGTGCGCTTTATAATCTGCAAAATCGGTATGACGTTCTGTAGGTGCGGCGGTGTCAAAACACACAGCCATGTGCGTAGGCTTTTGATTATTGATCAATTCAATAATAGTATTGGTAAAGCCAAACTGGGCGTTGGTATTTTTTCCTTTCGAAGTGATTCGTGGATTGCGTATCAGCGCATAATAGGCCCTGAAAATTAATGCATAGGCGTCCAGCAAAAACAGTCTTTTGTCCATGCCGGCGAAGTTAGGAAAATGAATAATGAGTAATCAGTAATGAGTGCGTGTCGCCTGTAAAGATTCTATTATAGCAGGTATTGTGTTTACAACAGGAGGGTAATTATGATTATCGGCGTATTGATTATTGTTATGCAAAACACAAAAACCCCGCCGCTGCGGGGTCTGTTTAAGGTCAGTGTATAGGGGGTTAGTAATTAATTATAGGAAAGCTTTTGAGCGATAGGATTTCCGGGCTTTATTTCCCTGTTTAAATACTGTTGTGGATTAGTAACTAAGGTTGTGCCTTGCATGGCGGCACTGTTAGCTTTTCCGGGTGCACTTGTTACAGCATTGCTGTCTTTGTGAATAAAGTTCAGGTAAAGGGCAAAAAACAGCAGATTGAAGGCAAAAAAGTTAAGGACCCTTGATAGACGCTTTTTCATAAAATTGGATTTAGAAATATTGGTAAGGCAAAATAGAACGGCTTTAAGACAGACGCAAGAACTATTGTTACTATTTATAAAAATTGGGTGGAACCACTTAGAAAGAATTCGTAGAACTACGATTGGGAAAGCTTTTGACTTTAAATCCTCATAATTATTTTGCATGACATGAGCTGTAATTGCATAGCAGTGATTACAGCATTTGCAGATCATGAGGACAGGCTAAAAACGGCAATTGGCGTAGCAATTACTTCATCATCTCCAACTTCTTTTGCATAGAAAACATTTCATCTCTTAGCCTTGCTGCTTCCATAAAGTCCATGTCACGGGCAGCTTTTTCCATTTCCTTTTTTGTTTTCGAAATCGCTTTTTCCAGTTGGGGAATGGTAGTGTATTCCGCCTCATCTTCCGCGGCCTTTGTTATAATTTCTTCCACGGCATAAGGCGATTCAGGATCATAGCCTTTTATATCCAGCACAGAAGTTTGTGCCATCACCTGCTCCACCGACTTGCGAACGGTAGTTGGCGTGATATTATGTGCAATATTGTAAGCCACCTGTTTTTCGCGGCGGCGGTTGGTTTCATCAATGGTTCTTTGCATGCTTTCCGTCATGGTATCGGCATAAAAAATAACCAGGCCTTCTGCATTACGGGCTGCACGTCCTGCCGTTTGTGTTAACGATCTTTCATTACGCAAAAAACCTTCTTTATCGGCGTCAAGAATAGCGACCAGGGAAACCTCAGGCAGATCCAAACCTTCACGCAATAAGTTTACACCCACCAGCACATCAATATTTCCCAAACGCAGGTCACGTAAGATGACCACCCGTTCTAAAGCATCAATATCGCTGTGTATGTACTTCGATTTAATGTCAATGCGCTTTAAGTATTTGTCCATTTCTTCGGCCATGCGTTTGGTTAAAGTAGTTACCAAAACCCGATCGCCTTTCTTTACTCTTTTATCAATTTCATCCAGCAAATCATCAATTTGATTGACGCTTGGACGCACTTCAATAGGAGGTTCTAACAGTCCCGTTGGCCGCACCACTTGTTCCACCACTACACCGCCCGTTTGTTCCAATTCATAATCTCCGGGTGTGGCGCTTACAAAAATGATCTGGTTTAGAAGATCGGAAAATTCATGAAAATTTAAAGGCCGGTTGTCCAGCGCAGACGGCAGACGAAAACCATAATCCACCAGGGTTAGTTTACGACTTCTGTCGCCGCCATACATACCACTTACCTGCGGCACGGTCTGATGGCTTTCATCAATCACACACAGAAAATCCTTTGGAAAATAATCCAGCAAACAGAACGGTCTTGTTCCGGGTTTTCTCCTGTCAAAAAAGCGGGAGTAGTTTTCAATACCATTACAGTAACCCAGCTCACGGATCATTTCCAGGTCATACTCCACCCTTTCTTTCAGCCTTTGGGCTTCAATGAATTTTCCAGTGCCTTTAAAATAATCTACCTGGGCCTGCATCTCGTCCTGAATTTCGTACATCACATTTTGTATCTGGTCTTTTGGCGCCACATAAAGATTGGCCGGAAAGATGGCGGCATTGTCCAACTTGCCAATGCGTTTGCCTTGTTGCACGTCTATACTTTCTATTTCTTCAATCTCATCGTCAAAAAAGGTAACACGATAGCCAAAATCAACGTAAGGTAAGTTGATGTCAACCGTGTCGCCTTTTACACGAAAAGTGCCCCGGTTAAATTCGATAGAGGTTCTGTTATATAGCGAATTGACGAGAGCATGCAGGAAACCTTGTCTTGATAGGCGTTCGCCTTTGGCAATGCGGATGATGCCACTTTCATAATCTGTAGGATTGCCCATGCCATAAATACAGCTGACACTGGCCACCACAATAATATCCCGGCGCCCCGAAAGCAAACTTGTTGTAGCCCTCAAACGAAGTTTGTCCAGTTCCTCATTGATGTTTAAATCTTTTTCAATGTAAGTATCAGTGGTGGGCATATAAGCCTCGGGCTGGTAGTAGTCGTAGTAAGAAACAAAATACTCGACAGCATTTTCAGGAAAGAATTGCCTGAATTCGCCATATAGTTGGGCCACCAAAGTTTTATTATGTGTTAGAACCAGGGTAGGCCGTTGCACGTTTTGAATAACATTTGCTACCGTAAAAGTTTTACCTGAACCAGTTACACCCAACAGCACCTGGCTTCTTTCGCCTTGTAAAATACCCTCTGTTAATTCCTTGATGGCAGAAGGCTGATCGCCGGCAGGTTTATATGGAGATTGAATTTGAAACGCCATGTTCGCAAAATTAAAACAGCTTGAATTGAATTTTTTCAATTGATTACAGCAAAAGCCGTGCTTCTATTTAGCTTATTCTTTCCTAAGCAATTAATAATCATGTTATTATAGATATGGCAAAATATTTGACAATTTAAAAGAGCCTATCCAAGATTTTGAAAGCCATTAGCCTCGTGTCTAAAAGTCCAATCTTAGAAACCATTTAGAAAGTTTAAACCTATTGAACGCCAACAATGGCCTTGTTTAACCAACAGGCTTTTAATAAAAAATCCCGCCATAATAGCGGGATTTTTTGTTTTGAAAAGCTTTACGCTGTTTGCAATTCTTTTATCTTTTCGCGGATCTTTCCTTCAATTTCATCAGCCAGTGCAGGATTGTCTTTCAACAGCGATTTTACGCCTTCACGTCCCTGTCCCAACTTATCACTATTGTAGCTAAACCAGCTTCCGCTTTTTTGTACAATGCCCATTTCTACACCCATGTCCAGGATCTCGCCGATCTTGGAAACACCTTCTCCAAACACCAGGTCAAATTCTGCTGTGCGGAAAGGCGGAGCCACCTTATTTTTCACCACTTTCACCTTCACCCTGTTACCTACTGCTTCGTCGCCATCTTTGATCTGCGCCATGCGGCGAATATCCAAACGTACCGAAGCATAGAATTTTAAGGCATTACCACCGGTGGTTGTTTCAGGGTTACCAAACATAACACCGATCTTTTCACGCAACTGGTTAATGAAAATGCAAATGGTATTTGTTTTAGCAATCGTGGCAGTCAGCTTCCGCAAAGCCTGTGACATTAAACGGGCTTGCAAACCCATTTTGCTGTCGCCCATTTCGCCTTCCAGCTCACCTTTTGGAACAAGTGCAGCCACTGAGTCAATGACCACCACATCCAAAGCGCCGGAAAGAATCAGGCGGTCGGCAATTTCCAATGCCTGTTCGCCATAATCGGGCTGGGAGATCAATAAATTATCTATATCCACACCCAGTTTTTGCGCATAAGCACTGTCAAACGCATGCTCCGCATCAATAATGGCGCACATGCCGCCTTTTTTTTGTGCTTCAGCAATAACATGCGTGGCAATAGTGGTTTTACCAGAGCTTTCGGGGCCATAAATTTCTACCACGCGGCCACGAGGCAAACCGCCTACGCCAAGCGCAGTGTCCAGGCCAATGGAACCGGTTGAAACAACCTCTATTTCTTTTTCACCTTTTTCGTTCATCATCATTACACTACCCTTACCAAAGTCTTTATCTATCTTATCCATGGTAAGCTTGAGTGCTTTTAATTTTTCAGCGTTTGACATGTTTTTTAGTTGAAAGAGTTAGAAGAAAGATGGCTCTAATTTAGGCTTAAAAACGCATCTGTTCTTAAAAATTTATTTGCATGCGAAGCTAAGGTTTTTAGCAAAACGCACCTAATAAAAATCGGTGGAATGGCATTAAGAATAGGTTAAAGAAATAAGCTTAAAAACAGCCCTTTTTTTGCAAAAAGCAACCTGGTTTTAATAATGGATTTTTCTTTCGATATTCGTGAAAACTTCATTGCATGAAAAAGTTGTTTCTCTTTGCCCTTATGGCTATTGCTATTACCGGCTACACGCAGAATAAAGAAAAAACGCCTGCCGCCAAAGGTGTTGTATATGGCGTTGTGTCGGAAGAAAGTGATGCTGTAAATCCGGATGATATAAAAGTAAAATTGGTCAACAACCAGTTCGACGGACAGGTAAAGGCCAAAGTGGTAGAAGTGTGCAAGGCAGAAGGCTGCTGGATCAAAGTGCAAAAGAAAGATGGCAGCGCTATGATGGTAAGATCAAAAGACCATGCTTTTTTAATGCCTGAAAATATTGTGGGCAAAACTGTTTTGATTGAAGGCAGCGCAACCGTAAAAGAAGTGTCTGAAGAAATGCGTAAGCATTATGCTGAAGATGCCGGTAAATCGAAAAAGGAAATTGCTAAAATAAAAGGACCTGAAAAAGACATTCAGTTTGCTGCCACAGGTGTAAAGGTTTTAGATTAATTCTTTACACAGTTCTCGCTTTGCCTGAAGTTTAAAACGGGGCTTTTTTATGGCACAAGTTTTTTTGAATATTCATAAAGCGGTTTCATGAAAAAGCTGGGTGTATGCATATCGATAGTTTTTTTCTTTTCCTGCAATAACGGGAAACAGGAAACCATGACGATTACTGATACCACCGAAACGACTTCTGATACTTTACAAAAAACGACTTCTGAAAATGCCTATGCCATCCAAAAAACAGCTGCTGACACGGTTGTAAAAAGAACGCCTGACACGGAGGCTCCCATTAAGCCTGTCACAGAACGCATAAAAAATCCTTCAGGCATTTACCAGGCGTTATTGCCCTACCAGGATTCGGTTAAAATAGAGCAAACAATAAAATTTTATAACAACAACACTTATCAATTACAGGAAAAGTTTTTGCCGGGAAAAGATAGCGTAGTAATTACTACGGGAACATGGACTCCTTCTAATGGTTTTATCTGGCTCTACAACGAGCAAGTGGTAAGAGGCCGCTATAAATGGGAAGGCGATGTTTTGCAATATTTTGATCCGCCTTATAAAAAAACTTACACTATGCACAAGCTTAATGATGTGCTTGAAAATGATGTTTGGAAAGACAAAAAAGCGGAAGGC
>JBQCHB010000092.1:0-6598 GCA_051955075.1 Flavisolibacter sp. | reverse complement strand
GACGAGAACTTTAACGCCGCTTATGTCAATTATAATAAGCAAATTAAAAAATGGACATTGCAAGCCGGCCTTCGTGTAGAAAATTCTATTGCGCATGGTAACCAGGTGGTAACTAACCAAAAGTTTAAAAAAGATTCTACTAATCTTTTTCCAACAGCCTTTGCCAGCTACGCAGCAGACAAAAACAATACATTTACGCTGTCTTATGGCCGTCGCATTACAAGGCCTAACTACCAGGATCTGAATCCATTCACTTATTTTTTGGATACACTTTCCTACAGACGCGGCAACATTTATTTAAGACCCCAGTACACGCATAATATTGAATTGTCGCATTCATTCATGGGCAAGTACATTACCACCATCAATTATAATACTACCGATGATGTAATATCTCAATTGATCAAACCTGAACCTAATAGCAAGATCAGGTATCTAACCCCCGATAATGTAGCAAAGTTTGATAACATAGGCGTTTCCATTACGGCACCCATCACTTTTGCAAAATGGTGGAACGCCAACTTCTTTACCAATGTTTTCAACAATCATTATAAAGGCGTTTACGATAATATAAAGGTTGACATGTCGTTCACCTCTTTCATGATCAATCTTACCAACAACTTCACGATTTCAAAAGGCTTCACTGCCGAATTGAGCGGTTTTTATCGTCACAAAGGCGTGAATAATTTAACGGTGATGGATCCTATTTATCAAATGAGCTTAGGGCTGCAAAAGCAGGTGATGAAAGGAAAAGGAACTGTGCGTTTAAATGTGCGTGATCCCTTTGCATGGCAGGAGTTTAGCGGTTTAAATAAATATGGACAGGTAGATGGAAATTTTCACTTTCATCCTGACAGCCGGCAGGTTACAGCCACATTTACCTGGCGCTTTGGTACCAATGGACAGAACAATCAACCACGCCGCAGCAGCAGTTCGCAAGATGAGCAAAGCAGGGTGGGCGGCGCAGGCCAGCAATAAAAATTTTATTTTCTCATGTGCATGTACGGCCCCTTTTTCTAAAGGGGCTTCTCTTTTTATGAGCAAAAAATCGTAAATCTGCAATCGTAAATCTAAAATTAACATGCCTTCATTTGACATTGTAAGCAAAGTAGACGCACAAGCCCTGGATAATGCTGTGAACGTAACCAAAAAAGAAATCACCAACCGGTTTGACTTTAAAGGCGCCCATGTGGTAATCGATCTTGATAAAAAAGATTTTAAACTAAACGTTGAAACAGACGATGATATGAAAATGCGCCAGCTGATAGATGTACTGATCAGCCGGGCTCATAAACAAGGCATTTCGCCTGAAGCTTTCGACACCTCGAAAGAAGGCTACCAAAGTGGCAAGGTGTGGAAAAAAGAAGTGCAGGTAAGAAACGGGCTTAAACAGGAAGATGCCAAAAAAATTGTGAAACAAATAAAAGACAGCGGATTAAAAGTGCAGGCTTCTATAAATGACGATCTGGTGCGGGTTACAGGCAAAAAGATAGATGATTTGCAGGAAGTCATTCAGGCTTCAAAGGGTTGGAATTTGGGTATTCCTTTGCAATATGAGAACATGAGGAGCTAGTTTTTTGCAGCTGTTAACAAAAAATCTACAATCATAAATCAGGAGTTTGTAATTTTTTCCTACATTTGCGCCTTCAAATTAAGCCATAATACGTCGTTTATAAACTGAATTATCATGAAAAAAGATCTTCATCCCGCAAATTACCGTTATGTTGTGTTTAAAGATATGAGTAACGGCTACAGTTTTTTAAGCCGCTCTACAGCCGCAACAAAAGAAACCGTTAAATGGGAAGATGGGAATGAATATCCGCTGATCAAATTGGAAATTTCTAATACATCGCACCCTTTCTTCACCGGTAAAAATGTATTGGTTGATACAGCCGGACGTATTGACAAATTCAAAAAGAAATACGCAAAAAAATAATTGTAGTGTTTGCATAAATGTTTATCCCCCGCCAGTAGCGGGGGATTTTTTATTTTTATACCAATTGAAAGGATATGAAAAAGATTGTTTTTACGGAAGAGTTTTGCAGGCCGGAGCATCTGTTTCCCTTTACATTAACCAGGCAAATTCAAGACATACGCGTAGGTATTTTAACTATCAGGGAAAAATGGGAACGCTATTTAGGCCTTCCTTCTTTCGACAAATTTGAGGAAGATTATAAAGACCTCGACCGCTCCATTGTCATTGAAGAAATCGATAAAGACATTATTTACCTGGTACATGGCAATATTTTGCCTTCTCAAAAATTAATTAAGCAGGTTAAAAAATTAAAACCCGGCGAAATTATTTCTTTGCCCGGCAAGGAAACGGTTGTGTACTGTATTTCAAAGAAAGAAATAGCTGGTGAGAATAAAATTCGTGTCACAAAATCGGTAGAGATAGAAGAAGATCTTACTGAAATTGCTTATCCCTGGAACATTTTTCAACTAAATGGCTGGGCCATACAGCAGGATTATGAGCTGTTGACCGATAGCAGAAAATCGCAAAAAATTTCTTCTACCAATAAGCTCACCGGCTCACAAATTTTTATAGAAAAAAACGCCAAGGTTGAGCATTGTTTTTTAAATGCCGCAGAAGGCCCCATTTATATTGGCAAAAACGCAACGATAATGGAAGGCTCCATGTTGCGTGGCCCAATAGCAATTTGTGAAGGGGCAACAGTAAAAATGGGAAGCAAAATTTATGGCGCTACTACCATTGGCCCTAATTGCATTGCAGGCGGCGAAGTAAAAAACACTGTTTTTTTCGGAAACTCCAATAAAGCACACGATGGTTATTTGGGCGATTCGGTGATAGGAGAGTGGTGCAATATGGGCGCAGGTACCTCTAATTCCAACATCAAAAACAATGCATCGGCTGTCATGCTTTGGACGCCGAACGGTCCTAAAAATGTAGGTGTGAAATGTGGTGTAATGATGGGAGATTATTCGAGAACTTCTATTAATACCTCCATTAATACAGGAACCGTGATTGGCGTTTGCTGCAATGTGTACGGCAATGGATTAACACCTAAATACATTCCGAGTTTTTCCTGGGGCAGCGAAGGAATAGAAAGATATGAACTCGGAAAAGCTTTGATTGATATACAAGCCTGGAAAGCGTTAAAGCGCCAAACCATAACCGAAAACGAAAAAAAGATTCTGAAACATATCTTTGACCATTATTAATTAGTCAATTAGCTAATTTGCTGATCTGCTAATTGAACTTAAAAGAAAAGCGATCATTACAAGAATGGTCAGGTTCAAAAGCATTAGCACATTAGCACATTTTCAAATCAGCACATTAACGTTATGAGAAAACAAATTGCCGCAGCCAACTGGAAAATGAATTTAACTTACCAGCAGGGAGAAAAATTATTAGATGATATTTTGGAAGCACATATGGAACTCGGCCCAAACCAGCAAGCAATTTTTGCTGTTCCTTTTCCCTATTTAATTATGGCAAAAAGCGAAGTAGCAGAAGAAGCCGGCTACGCTATTGCTGCTCAAAATTGCAGTGACAAACAAAGTGGGGCTTATACCGGAGAAGTATCAGCAGAAATGTTGCAATCTGTTGGCATTGAATATTGCGTAATTGGTCACAGTGAAAGAAGAGAATATTATCTCGAAACAAACAAAATGCTGGCAGATAAGGTGAACATTTGTTTGCAAAATAAAATTACACCCATATTTTGTTGCGGCGAAGCTTTATCTATTCGTGAAAAAGGAACGCAAAATGAATTTGTGCAACAACAGTTGCAAGAATCTTTATTTCATTTGCCTGAAGAGCAAATCAAAAAAATTATAATTGCCTATGAACCTATATGGGCCATCGGCACCGGCAAAACTGCTACCACGCAACAAGCACAAGAAATGCACCGGCATTTACGTTCTGTATTGGCGGGTAAGTATGGTCCACAAGTAGCCGATCAGATTTCTATTTTATATGGAGGGAGTGTGAAAGCCGGCAATGCTGTTGAATTATTTGCCTGCGCTGACGTAGATGGCGGACTGGTTGGCGGTGCCTCTTTAGTAGCACAGGATTTTGTACAAATTATTAAAGCCCTGAAGTCATAAAACCCATTCCGCAATATCAAATTGTTGTTACGCAAAAAAACCATTTTTTATTGCGGTTCCTTCGGCTTCGTTTAATTGTAAATGGTACTTATATTTATTCCCTCGTGAGGAGCAAGCCTATTGTTGTTACTATTCCTACCAATCCATCAAGAATCGTGGTGACAGATGGTTTTCACATTACTAAACCGCTTGAATTAACCTATTCGCAAAGCCGCACCTATTATTTTCAGATTGTTTGCGGCATTGAAAATGACCAGTTACTTGTTGGAAGCATCATTGGATTTTTAGTTTACATGATGGGCACAACCTCAGGGATGATTTTTCTGCAACTGTTAAGCACCACGCCAATTTTGTATTTTTTGTTTTTGTATTATATAAAAAGGAAAGAGTTTATACAGATTAGGGCAGTGTAGAAATAGAGAACCAAATTGAATGGATTAAATAATATCTCTAAAGACCTTTTATTCTTTCTTTTATATTCTTTTCTTAATGTTGTTCTACCATTGAAAGTACATGCTGAAATCTGCGCTTATCAGAATGATTTATCTGGCCATAATGTTTCTGGCCAACTTGGTTTTCAGTAACCTGGTTTTACCAGAACGCTTTGGTACCGTTTCCCTTCTTATTCTAAATGCGGCCTTATTAAGTATAATAACAGGATTGGGGTCGGATAGTATTGTGCTGCATAAAGTATCTAATAATATTTGGAATACTAACAAAGCTGTTCAATTTACCTGGCGTGTTATAGCAATGCAGTTCATTTTATTTTGGATACTGGAATTGGGGAGTTTGCAAGTTTGGCATAAAACATTGCTTTCTAACGAAGGGTATAGCTATTTGATGGTTGAAGCTATTTATTTTACCGGATTGCTTTTGGCAGAAAAATATCTTGCACTATTGTACTCCTTTCAAAGATCCTTAATAGCAAATGTTGCCTTGTTTGTAATCGGGTTAGCGTATTTCATTGCCCTATTGCTTTTTTACTATTTCATAAAGGCTGACTTTATAATGGTAGTTTATTTTTTTGCCTGGCAAAGCTTAGCCCAGGGGCTGATCCTTATATTTATCTTTCACGTGGCCACAAATCTAACCGCTGACAAAGAAAAGTTAAACAACAAAGAATTTGTAGCAGCATTAAAGCTTTCGTCTGTTGTGATGATAACAAATATCATCCAGTTAATAGCTTACAGGGTTGATTTTTGGATACTTCAATATTTTTATGGTAATTATGAAGTGGGCATTTATGCACAAGCCAACAAATTTGCCAACCTTGTCTGGATCATTCCTAATATCCTGGCGCAACTTTTAATTCCAAGATTTGCCCTGGCAGCAAACGATGAAGTGCCAAAGATTTTTAGTGGTGGTTTTTACCTTAATCTTTCAGGCATTATTGCCTCGGTTATCTGTGCAAACTTTTTCTACTTTTTTTATTTAAACACCGAATATCGCACAGGCCTAACTGCTTTTTATTTAATGCTGCCTGGTTATTTTTTTTGGGCAAGTGTTATTTATTTTGGTGCTTATTTTTCGTGGGCAGGCAAATTTTCTTACAATCTTATTTGCAGTTCCTGTTGTTTCGTTCTAATCCTGATCGCTGACTTAATTCTTATACCAAGGTTTGGTATTGAAGGCGCCGCTTGGGCAAATACCATTTCTTATACTGCAGTGTTTATACTTTACATTTTTATTCTGATGAAAAAATATTCCTTTCAATGGAATGAGCTATTATTATTGCGAAAAAAGGATTTGTCTATGATCATAAAGTTTATAACCAGGTGAGCAAGCAAGAAAAGCCTTATATTTTGTGGTTGCCTTCATGGTATCCTAACAAATTAGAACCATACTCCGGAGACTTTATTCAAAGACACGCAAAGGCCGCAGCGCTTTATGATCCTGTTACTGTTATTTTTTTTACTCAATTTGGCGAAAAGGTTTCGCAGAATTATAATATAGAAACTACAGTAAATGGAAATCTGACAGAAATTATTGTTTATATACCATTTGTTCCGCTTAAGATCAAGTTTCTCGACAAGGTTCGTTATAATATTAAATACTACTCCTTTGCAAAAAATTTTTTAAAAAATTATCTTAAGAAGTTTGGGCCACCACGTATAGTACATGTACATGTTCCTATGAAGGCCGGTAACCTGGCATTGTGGATAAAGAGGAAATTTAAAACACCATTTATTGTTTCTGAGCAGGCGTCAACTTATTTAAAGCAAGCACCTGACAATTTTTTCAACAGGCATTGGTTATACAGACAACAGGTAGAAAAAATATTTGAAGCAGCTGACTATGTTACTAACGTTTCCGCTGCAGTAGGAGAGATCTTGAAAAGCCTTTTTAATATCAAAAGGTTCACGGTTATTCACAATACTGTTGATACGACAATTTTTAAATACAGTCCTGATAAGAATAACGTTTTTACCTATATTCATGTTTCTTCCTTAACTGATCAGAAAAATATTTTTGGAATTTTACACGTCTTCGAAAGACTGTCTAAAATTAGAACAGACTGGAGGCTTAT
>JBQCHB010000091.1:0-13824 GCA_051955075.1 Flavisolibacter sp. | reverse complement strand
GCCTTTTTACCACAAGCTTTATTTTGAAAGAGATGAAAAAGAAGCACAGCAATTTATTGAAGGGCTTTTAGCTTATCTGCAACCAAAAGCCGAAAGTTTTATGCTTGACGTGGCTTGCGGCCGTGGAAGACATAGCAGGTTCTTAGCTTCCAAAGGATTTGATGTAACCGGCATTGATATTTCGACAGACAGCATTGGCCACGCCAAACCGTTTGAAACGGAGAAGCTGCATTTTTTCCAGCATGATATGCGGCTGCCTGCCTGGATCAATTATTTCGATTATGCTTTTAACTTTTTTACCTCCTTCGGGTATTTTTATACAAGGCGAGAACACGACGATGCCATGCGCACCATTGCACAGGCTGTAAAGCCCGGCGGTAAGCTGATCATTGATTATTTGAATGTCCACTATGTGGAAGAACGACTGGTGCATAACGAAATAAAAAAAATAGGTGAAACAGAATACGAGATCCATCGCTGGCAGGATGAAAATTTCTTTTATAAAAAAATCACCATTACCGATCCTTCCTTAACAAAGCCTGCCGAATACACAGAAAAAGTGGCCAAGTTCAGCCTTGGCGATTTTACCGATATGCTTTCTTTTCAAAACATGCAGGTAGAGCAGGTGTTTGGCGATTACCAGCTGAATGCGTATGATGTGAAGAAGACGCCGAGGATGATCATTATGTCACGAAAGAGATGACAGGAATTAGAGCAAAACTCCGGGAAGCTGCAATTAAGTTACACGTTTTACTATCGACAATCTGCTACTCACCCTTCTTATTATGCACCAGCATATACCTCGCTGTTTCATAAAAGGCTGTGGTGACTTCAGACATCTTGCGTTTGATGGAATCAACCTGTTTCGGAGAATATGAAATATGGCTATTAAGCCAGTGCAGTTCTTCGCTTTTGAAATTGAGATTTTTGGTGAAGTAAAAATCATCGGTGATAATCCCTATCTGCCCTTCATCGTGCAGAATGGTGAAGGCATAATGGTTTTCTGCAGGATTGCCTAAAACATCTCTGCCCAAAGTTGTGTTGGTATAAGTTTGCCCGGCCAGTCCTGCAATGGTAGGCAGCACGTCAATTTGTGAAACCGCTTCTTCCCTTTTTTGCGCCTGCAAATATTTGGGTGCGTAAAATAATAAAGGCACGTGTTCTTCAGTCAGGCGTTCATCCGTCCACACAGCAGGATAAACAGCTTTGGCATTGCCTGAAACACCATGATCGCCAACAAAAACAAAAATGGTGTTGTCAAAATATTTTTCCTTTTTTGCTGCATCCATAAAATGCGCAACGCAATAATCGAAGTAGCGAAAGGCATTGTATTCTTCAGGTGACTCGAAGCCCCACTGCGCCAGCTGTTCAGGCGCCACTATTTTTTTTTCGAAATCAGAATCCTGTTCGGGAATAGTAAAGGGGCGGTGGTTATCGGCCGTTTGGATGATAGCGAAAAAAGGTTGTGTTTGCTGTGCAAAAGTATGGTTGGCTTCTTTGAACAGGTCTTTATCGCTAATACCCCATACATTCACCGGCTTTGATTTGAACTTGCCCTCGGTGATTAGTTGCACGCCGTCAATATTTTTTACAAGCCCTTCGAAATTGTTGAAGCTTGGACTTCCACCAAGGAAATAAAATTTTTGGTAGCCTTTAAAATCATTGATGATAGTATGCTGATCCAAAGCCTGCGGATTGCGTGTAGAGAATTTGGAAAGCTGCACATCCGGAATGCCGGTAAGTGTGGCAAACAAACCTCTTGCCGTAGAAAAATGTGGTGTAAAGCACCGTTCAAACAAAACGCCGCTATCGGCCATGGATTTGAAGAAAGGCGTTGTGTTCAATGCATTCCCGCTCATGCTGCTTTTATACATGCTGAACGATTCGCACAGCACCAGAACCACATTGGGATTGGTTTTTAGCGAAGCAGCAGATGGCGCCACTACTCGCTTGTAAGAAAAATCTTTGTTGTTCAATTGCATCCAATCGGCCATTATTGGAAACAGGTCTTTTGCTTTTGAAGTATTGAACTCAGGCTTGCGAAACTTAAGCGTTGTAAAAAAATTTTGCAACGGATTTAATGCCAGGTACGATTTAAAACTATCGTTGTAACGGAATGCTGCATTCCATTTTAAAGGCTGTGCAGTAAGTCCGCCATAAGTTGCAATGCCTAACAACAAAGCCGCAACAGCAGTCCATGCTTTTTGATATTTTGTTTCTGATGTTTTCACCGCTACATGCCCGTGCAGCTTTTGAAACATCAGGCGTATCAGCAGAACGGAAAGCACCAATCCTGCTACCATCCAGAAAAGCGGGTACGATTGCCAGAGCATGGCGGCAGAAATTTTTGGATCTTCTGCAAAGTTGAGGGCACTGGCATTGAGGCGTGTTTTATTGTAAGAGAAACAACCAAAATCGGCGGCGAAAAAAAAGATCACGAAAAAAGTGGCCAGCGCCAGGTACCAGGTCCAGAATCGTTTTGTTTTATCGGAATAAAAAGGGGAAAGCTTTGGGAAAAAACCGGATAAAACAATGGGCAATAAAATAATGCTGATCCAGCGCAGGTCGTAACGGATACCCAGGAAAAAAGAAGAAAGATGATCGCTCAATAATTTTCCTTCCGGCTTGAAAACTACAAAGGTGATAAACCTGTAGAGGGTGAACATCAGCAAAAAGATGATGAGCAGGTTCAGCACCCAGGCCAGGGTTTTAGGCAATCGGAAGCGTAAGAGCATTGATTGTAAAGCGTTTTAACCGAAAATGAAGTGCAAAAAAACTTATTTTTTGCCGCCCTGCAAACAATTAATCGGTGAACGGCGGAAGTTTAAGGTTCTGTTGAGGGTTTTTGAGTTTTGGGTTTGGAGTTTGGAGTTTGGAGTTTGGAGTTTGTTTGGTTCGGTCTTTCTTTCAATGCACAATCATCCCTAAAAAATACCACGGCAAAACTTTAAAGATTTAGATGCGAGTGTGGACTTGTTGGAAAAAATAAAAGCTACAGACATGTAGTCAAGCCTAAGCCTTTAAAATAGTCTTTTAGTTTAAGCGTATCACTCAAATTGTTTGTGGTTACATATCTGGTATGATTAAATTTTCTTTGTATTTTAGGTAGTCAACTACGTCATGAGATACAATCCCACCCTCTGTGTAAGAAATTAAACAAAAAGTATCGCTTACTAATGCAAAATGTAATTTTCGTTTATATTCATGGCCATCCAACCATGCATTGGACAAATTGATTTTATTCGCGGTTTTAGAATCACCAATTTCAAACGCCTCGCTGTTGATGCGACTCAGGCTATCTATAACTATAACCGGTAAATCAGATTTACTGGTAGAGAAAATATAATTTTTAGACGTTAAAAATCCAAGAGCGTTGCAATACCTATTGGCCCTCATAGTCTTTAGGCTTTTGCTAGTGCAGCCCAGAAGAATTAAGCATATGAGAATAATTTTCTTCATTTCCTTTTTACGTTTAAGGTAAAGTAATATCCCTTGTCTTAATGAGCACCACCACCTACTCTCGCAGCAAGAATTGTGGTTAAAAATTCAGATGCTTATATGAGATAATGGAAAAAAAATATTTAAATGGAAGACTACGGAAAGTTAGAATTAAAAGTATATTTCTCTTTCAGAAAATGCTCATAGTTCAAGAAATCTAAAGCAGATAAGTCTTGAACTCTTACAACTTTATCTCCTTTATAATGTTCAATCAAGTGATATTTGTTAATGGAATTTATTTTAGTTTTAACAAGGAGTATAGAATCATTTCCTTTCAAATAATCTACATACTCATAATCCTTTAAAAGGTAGCGATCAGCATTAGGGTGTTTTCTAAATACAATATAATATCCGGCATCTTCGGGGATGTTCAAATTAATAACATAAATGTTTCCTATAACTTTTCTTGATTCTGCCTTCTCTATATCAAAAAAGCCGCAACCAAACAGGCAACCAATGCTTACCATACAAACAATGTAACAAAAGTATTTTTTCAGGATTTGCATTACCTGTTTAGTTTAAAAACAGCTTCCCATTCCAAGAATATTCTGGCCCATCTATAAGTTGTTAGTTTAAGTGTAAATGCAATTACTATTACCAAAATAAAAAGCAATAAAAAAATGTTTGCAAGATGATTCTCCTTTCCCCTGAGCACTTTAAAATTGATTATAGATATCACAATTACAAAAAACACTAAAAGCAGCAAATAATATACATCGCCTAAGCCGTAACCAAATGCAATATTCGCATTTAAGTTCAACAGTATTATTATCACTGCTCATAGCACAAACACCCAATAAACTATTTTTGCCATTCTATTCATTATCAACAACCTTTTTATCTTTACTTTCTGAACGAAGCTACGCCACAGCCTCTTGCTATAAAGCCAACTCAAAACACCAAACCCAAAACCCCAAACACCTACTTCTTCTTATTGTTATACAGCAAATACCTTGTTGTTTCAAAAAAAGCATCGGTGTATTGACTCAGCTTTTTACCTACGCTGTCGTAAACCTTTCTTTCCGTCACAGGATCATTATTAACAACGGAAAACAATTGAAACGCAGGACTGCCAATGGTTTTTCGCAGGTAATAATCACCGGCCAGCATGCCTATTTTATGCTCATCAGGCTCTGTAACAAAGGCGCTGGAATAACGGAAACTATCTTTTATTAAAGCAGAATCAAAAAGATTTTTACCCATGCTGTTGTTGCGGAAAGGCCTTGACAACAAACCGGCCACGGAAGGCAATACATCTGTTTGCGAACAAAAGTTTCTGTGACGTGCCGGCTGCAATAAAGGCGAATAAAACAAAAGCGGCACATGGTGCGATGCTAAACTTTGCTCTGTCCACACTTTTGGAAACATGGCATTGGCATCGCCCTGTATGCCATGGTCGCCAACAAAAACAAATACCGTGTTCTTAAAATAAGGCTGCTTTTGTGCTGCGTTTATAAACTTTTTAAAACAATAATCGCTGTAGCGGAACGCATTGAATTCGTCGTTCGATTTGAAACCGTACTTCTTCAACGAATCTTCGGAAACCGTACGTCCTTTAAACTCATTCTTATCTTCATCCGGAATGGTATAGGGCGGATGGTTATCTGCTGTTTGAATGACAGCGAAAAATGGCTTATGTTGCTTTGCAAAAACTTCATCGGCGCTTAAGAAAAGATTTTTATCACTCACGCCCCACACATTCAGTTTGTCGGCAGCATAATCTTCCTGTTCGTATAATTTCAGGCCCTCAATATTGTACTTCAGCAAACCCCGAATGTTGGCCCAACTGGCACTGCCGCCTAGGAAATAAAATTTATTGTAGTTGGTAAAGGCGTTGATGATGGTGTTTTGGTCAATAATGGCGGGGTTGCGGCTGGCGGTTTTTGGCGCCTCCACATCGGGAATGCTGGTGATAACGCCCCACACGCCTCTTGCGGTTCCATAGCTTGGCGTAAAACAATGATCGAAGAAGATGCCTGCACGGCTTAAAGAATCGAAGAAAGGCGTAGCATTTAAAGGATTGCCCCACATGCTGCTTTTGTAAGCACTGAAGCTTTCGCAGATCACCACTACCACATTGGGTTGTTGTGAAGAATCAATAAGACCATGCGGTGTAATACTTCTTTCATAATTCAGATGGGTGCTGTCGTAAACTTTCACACCTAAATAATCAGCCATCAGCGCATAACTTTCTTTTGCTTTTTTAGCCTCGTAAGTTGAGTTTCTAAAAGAAAGCGTACTGGCAAAACTTTGCAAAGGATTTAATGCCAACTGCGCTTTAAATGCTTCTTTCAAACTGAACACATCGCTCCAGCGCAAAGCAAACTGGCTTAATGTGCCCCACACACCAATACCTAATAAAACCACAAAGGGAATCATCCAAAGTTTTTGACGCTTGCTCACCATGGCAGGCTGCCGCTGAAACCGGCGCAGCAGTAAAGAAAACAAAAAGCCCACCAGCACTACCAATACAATAATCAAAAGTAAACTTCTAATGACAGGATAAGTTTGCCAAACCATGTGCAGCGAGATACCTGCGTCGTGTAAATAATTCAATGCTGAAGCATTGAGGCGTTGGTGTAAATAGTCGTAATGAAAAAAGTCAACGACGTAAAAAAACAGCACTACCAAAAATATCAGCGGCAAAAAAATGTTCCAGAACTTTTTGGCGCTATAATTTTTAAAAGGGTTGATGAAAGGCACGGCACACAACAGCAGCATCAGCAAACCTAAAATGCCAACAACACGCAGATCTAAACGCAAGCCCATTACAAAAGCATCGGCAGGAAAACTATAATGAGCAGGCTTGTACCAGGCGTAAAAAAACAAGCGAAAAAAACCAAGCAATAAAAGAAAAATAACTACAACGCTGCTGACCCATCGAATAAGGCGTGGTGGCTTTTGCATAACTATGAAAAGCGTCAAATTTAATTAATTAGTTTTACGGCTTAAGTTAAAATGCATGCAGCAAATATTGGAGGCAGACAGGCACCTTTTTAATTTGATCAATAATAAATGGCACAACTCTTTATTTGATGTGCTGATGCCGCTGGTGAGACAGGCGAACTTTTGGCTTCCGCTGTATTTGTTCCTGTTGATTTTTGCATTGCTCAACATAAAAAAAAGCGGCTGGTTTATTTTGCTGATGATCGCCACAGTAGCCTTAACCGATATGCTGAGCAGCCACATCATTAAAAATCACATTTTCCGCCTGCGGCCCTGCCAGGATGCAAGCCTTGCCGACACCATCCGCATTTTGGTTAACTATTGCCCCCAAAGTTCCAGCTTCACTTCATCGCATGGCGCTAATCATTTTGGCATGGCTACTTTTGCCAGTATTACACTATACCGTTATGCGGGCAAATGGATTTACCTTACTTACCTGTGGGCTTTCCTCATTATTTACGCACAGGTGTATGTAGGCGTTCATTACCCCATTGACGTTGTCAGCGGAGGCATTGTAGGCGTAATGGCAGGACTTTTGACCTCATGGATATACCAGAAAAAATGGGGAACCCTTAATTTCGATAATCAAGATTTGTAAATGGAAATTCTAATACTGTTCGGTTTAATTATATTGAACGCTTTGTTTGTGATGTCGGAAATAGCCTTGGTATCGGCACGCAAGCCAAGGCTGGAAACAATGGCGGAGAAAGGCGATAAAAAAGCAGGAGCAGCATTGAAACTGTCGAAGAACCCCGAAATATTTTTATCTGCTGCACAAATCGGCATTACCCTCATTGCTATTTTAACCGGTGTGTATTCGGGAGAAAGATTTAGTGTTTACCTGCAACCTTCCATTGAAAAGATCGCCGTATTAAAGCCCTACGCGGCCACAATAGCCACCACCATTGTTGTTATTATTGTTACGTTTCTTTCCATTGTTTTCGGAGAGCTGATCCCTAAACGTATTGGCCTGTTAAATGCAGAACGCATTGCAAAAATTGTGGCGCCAATCATGCACGGCTTTGCAAAGCTGACGCATCCAATTGTCTGGCTGTTGAACAAAACCAGCAATCTTTTTTTTACCGTTTTCAATATCAAACGCACCAAAGACGAAACCGTAACGGAAGAAGAAATTAAAGCCATCATTAACGAAGGAACTGAGTCTGGCTCTGTTGAAGAAGAAGAAAAAGAAATGATCGAACGCATCTTTCATTTGGGTGACAGGAACATTACCTCTTTAATGACGCACCGCAGCGATATTATTTGGTTTGACGTAAATGATAATGAAGAAAAGATCAGGGAAAAAATCGTGCAGGAGCCGCATTCTGTTTATCCTATTTGTGATGGCGAGATTGACAATATAAAGGGCATGGTTTCTATCAAAGACCTTTACATCATTGATGATTTCACTTTGTTTAAAGACGTAGTGCAGCCCGCCATGTTTGTACCGGAGAACAATACGGCTTACCAGGTGATGGAAAAATTTAAAGAAACAAAAAGCCACTCCTGTTTTATTGTAGATGAATATGGAAGCCTGCAGGGCATGATCACACTGAATGACATTCTGGAAGCCATTGTTGGCGATATACCCCAAACCGGCATCCACGATTACGAAATTGTTGAACGCGAAGACGGAAGCTACCTGGTAGATGCGCAAATTCCTTTTTACGATTTTTTAAATCACTTTGGTAAAGCCGACTGGGCCAGCGATGAAGAGTACACATTCGATACCCTGGCCGGCTGCATACTACAGGAGTTGGAACGCATTCCAAAAACAGGCGACAAATTAAAATGGAGAGGTTTTGACATTGAAGTGATGGATATGGACGGTCATCGGATTGATAAAGTAATGGTAGTTCCCAGCAAAGAAATTAAAGAAGAAATGGAAGAAGAAGAGTAAGTTTAAAAGTGGTGTTTCTAGTTGGCCCCGCTATTAAAAACTAAAACTTGCCTGCTTCGATGGAAAATCCAGTTTTGTGCTTTGTCTTTTGCCATTTACCACTACATGCACAATATTGATTTGGTCCTGGTTAAAATCGTGCAGCAATGAATTACTGACATCAAGCCTTTTTAATGCAGCCACATTGTCTACCTGGAAATAACAATAAGCCGATTCTTTGTCTTTTTCATAACCAACATAATCCAGCTTTACTGCTTTTCCATCTACAACAAGTGAAAAATGCCTGTTGATATAATCAGGAATAAATTTATCCAGCGCAGCTTTATCTTTTGCCAGGGAAAGATCAACTTCTGTTTTGTAATTTTTATTTAATGTCTCCTCTAAATCTTCAGCAAACATTTTACAGCTTATCTCTAAGGTTTTATCTTTAGCGTTGTAATTGATCTCGGTAATAGAAATATAAAAAGGATGGAACGCTTCTGCTGATACCGGAACAGTTTTATGCAAAACAGTTTCGCCAGGTTTTGGAAATCCGGCCATAAAAAATAAGCCCGAAACAAGAAACCACTTATACAGTATAGTCACCATCGGCATATAAATTTTTATAGTTACAAAAGTCTGATTTATTTTGAAGCCTCAATAGTACAAAAGGTTAAAGAATTGATGATAGTTGATTGTTGACAGATGATGGTAGGTTTGCTGCCGTGCAGTTTTGCACTTTAGTACATCGCCATTATCCGTTATCTTCCATCTGCCATCTCCACACACGCACATGAACGATTTTAGTTTTTACTTCAGCATCGGCTGGGAACATATTATTACCGTTGAAGCACTGGATCATATTTTTTTCATTGCAGCTTTGGCAGCCATTTATATGCTTAAAGACTGGCGGCAGGTTCTTATTCTTGTTACTGCGTTCACTATTGGCCATACCATCACGCTTGCTTTAAGCAGCTTAAATATTATAGAAGTTCCTTCCAAATGGGTTGAATTTTTTATTCCCTGCACCATCGTATTTACAGCACTTTCCAATCTTTTTGTCAAAACTTTTACACCTAAAGCGGTACGCATCAACTATTTTTTAGCGTTATTTTTTGGCCTTATACACGGATTGGCTTTTGCCAACACACTGCGTATGCTCATTGCCGGCGATCAAAGTTTTGCCTGGTCTATGTTCAGTTTTAGTGTTGGGTTAGAACTAGGACAAATATTTATTGTTTTTCTTATTCTTTTATTGGCGCAGTTGCTGGTAGGTATTGTAAAAATCAATCGCAGAGATTGGGTGATATTCTTATCTTCGGCAGTAATGGCGCTGGCCTTGCAAATGGCTGTGGAGCGGTTTCCATCGAAGCATAAGAGCAGGGAACTTGCAATAAAAATTGAAAACAAAACAAATAACATAGTTCTTTTAAAAAACGAAAAAGATGATGTGGTCAGCTATTGCAAACACATTATCTTTCGTTGCGTCGCACACTTGTACCAATAGGAATTCTATTCGGCAAGGCCCCCTCTAACTCCCCCAATAGGGGAGAACAGCTCACAAGCCTTGCTTAAGCAAGATGCTGCAAATAAAGTAGCCACTCCGAAAAGCGAGGCAGGCAGCACTGGCCCTTCTCCCTTTGGGGAAGCCGGAAGGGGGTCGGCTCAATAAAATTCAGAACGCACAAGTGAGTGACACAACGGAAGCTTAATAGAATTGCAAAAGCTGGTAACAAAAAATAAATCACAGAGTAAAAAGAAAAAGCTGCTTCAAAACTCTTTATCTCTTTCTACTCTTTAATCCCTTAGTTAACACAATAAATCAAATATGCACATGAAGAAAGGCCTCTTGTTCTTTGCATCGGTAGGACTGCTGTCCACTGCTTTTGCACAGAACACACAGAACAATCCGGGTTCTAATCATGCCAACAAGTTTGAGCAATTGTCCACCATTCTGCCTACGCCCAATGAATACCGTACGGCCAGTGGTGCACCGGGCCCAAAATATTGGCAGCAGCGCTGCGATTACGACATCAAGGCCACGCTTGATGAAAAAGCGCTGAAACTTACCGGCAGCGAAACCGTTACTTATTACAACAACTCGCCGGACGTACTAACTTACCTGTGGCTACAGTTAGACGAGAACGAACATTCTACTACAAAAAATGCCAATTATCAAAACAGCAGCAGCATGCCCCGCGGCGCTACACTGCAACAAATTGAGGCATTGGAAGACAAAGAAAAAGATAATGGCTATGGCGACAACATCACAAAGCTTACCGATGTTACGGGCAAAGCTTTAAAATACACGGTCAACAAAACCATGATGCGTGTGGAACTGCCTGCTCCTTTAAAACCAGGCCAGAAATTTGTTTTCAACTGCGACTGGAATTACAAAATTTCTGACCGCATGAGCATGGGTGGCCGTGGCGGTTACGAATATTTTCCGGAAGACGGCAACTACTTATTTACTATGACGCAGTGGTACCCACGCCTCTGTGTGTACAGCGATTTCCAGGGCTGGCAAAACCACCAGTTCACCGGCCGCGGTGAGTTTGCGCTGACGTTTGGCAATTTTAAAGTACAAATGACGGTACCTGCCGATCACGTAATTGGTGCAACAGGCGAATGTCAAAACTATCAACAGGTATTATCGCCTGCACAGTATGCCCGCTGGCAAAAAGCGCAAACTTCTAAAGAACCTTTAGAAGTTGTAACGTTAGATGAAGCCAAAGCAGCTGAGAAACAAAAGAGCGGCAAAACCAAAACATGGATATTCAAAGCTGATAATGTTCGTGATTTTGCATGGGGCTCATCACGCAAATTTATTTGGGATGCAATGCCTGCCACTGTTGAAGGGAAGAAGATCATGTGTATGAGTTATTATGGTAAGGAAGCTTACGGTTTGTACCGCAAGTTCTCTACTAAAGCCGTAGCACATACCATTAAGTCTTACTCCAAGTTCACAATTCCTTATCCTTATCCGGTAGCACAAAGTGTGGAGGCTGCTAATGGCATGGAATATCCCATGATTTGCTTTAACTATGGCCGTACCGAAAAAGATGGCACTTATAGCGAAAGCAGTAAATATGGCATGCTCGGTGTAATCATTCACGAAGTAGGTCACAACTTCTTCCCTATGATTGTAAATAGCGACGAACGCCAATGGAGCTGGATGGATGAAGGTTTGAACACCTTTGTTGAATACCTGACAGAAGAATTGTACGACAATAAATTCCCTTCACGTCGCGGACCGGCTTTCACCATCACCGATTATATGAAGTTGCCGAAAGACCAGTTGGAGCCTATTATGACCAACTCTGAAAACATTATTGGTTTTGGTCCAAATGCCTATAGCAAACCTGCAACCGGCTTAAACATTTTACGTGAAACCATCATGGGCCGCGAATTGTTTGATTATTCATTTAAAGAATATGCACGCCGCTGGGCTTTCAAGCATCCAACGCCTGCCGACTTGTTCCGCACAATGGAAGATGCAAGTGGCGAAGACCTGGACTGGTTTTGGAGAGGATGGTTCTACAGCACTGACGCTTGCGACATTTCTTTAGACTCTGTAAAATTTGCAAAAGCAGTAGCCAGCAACACGCCGCCAACAGGCGGAAGAATGGGCCGCAGAAATGGGGATAACGATGGCATGCAATCATTGCCGAAACCACAGGTAAATTCTTTTGAGGACATTTCAAAGATCAGAAACCGCCAGGATAAGAACATCACCTTTCTGACAGATGCAGATACATCGCTACGTGATTTCTACTGGAGATATGACCGTGGTATTGAACCTTATGATACTACAAAATATGCTGTAGCATCTTCTGGCCCTAATGTTGAAGAAATGACCAATGCAGAACAGCAAAATGTTGCCAGCAAATATTTCTACGAGTTAAGCTTCAGCAATAAAGGCGGTTTGGTAATGCCTATTATTGTAGAGTGGACATTCAAAGATGGCAGCAAAGAAGTTGACCGCATTCCGGCGCAGGTATGGCGCTTGAACGAAGGCAAGGTTACCAAGTTCTTCATGAAAGACAAAGAAGTAACCGGCATTCGTTTAGACCCTATGCATGAAACCGCTGACATCGACGAAAGCAACAATACCTGGGGCGATGTGCCGAAGGAGCCTTCCCGCTTCTCGGTTTTCAAAACCAAACAAGGTGCAGTGCGTGGACAAAGCCAGGGTATTAATCCAATGCAAAAAGCAGAGGAAAAGAAGAAAGCATTTTAATAAAAGTTATTTGCTTATAAAAAAACCACTCTCGAATGAGGGTGGTTTTTTTATACATGAATTTGCAATACTTTTTGCTATGATATCATTGCATGTTAGTACGTTGATAATAATTCAAAATCCTTTCAATTCTTTTATGCTTATATACCTGTTATGCCCTATAACAAAGTAATAGAACAGTAACAGACCGTTGACTATCAGATCAACTGCAATTGCCCCGGAACCGAAAGGGCCAAACTTGTTAACATCATTATCGTTGGAAATTACTAAGGCCTTTACTTCGTTTTCTTTCAATTGAAACGAAAAACTTTTACTGCCAGAGGAATCTATCCTGGCTTTTAACCGGTGAAAGCCTGCGGGGATATTAAAATCTCTTTTTTCACCATTACCGATTGTTCCTAATTGCTTACCATTTAAGAACAAAACCATCTCTGCTTTCTGATTTGTTCTTTCGTCTGTACGCATCAGTTGAAGAGCAGGCTTAAAAGAAATTGATTTTTTTGCTAACAACACTTAGAATTTTTTACTTCACATGAACACCCACTTTAGCATTGTACTTTTTAGCAATGCTCATGATCTTAAATACCTCGCCCCAATAAGCAATGGTATCTGCATTAACAATTACAGAAGGCGTATCTACTACTTTTTTGGCATGGTCTATCTGCTGTTTCAGCAGGCTGTCCATGTAATAAAAATCAACGGGTGTTTGGCCTAAAAAATATTGGTGTTCTTTATTGACAGATACAATGATGTTTTGCTTGGCCTTCATATCCTTGGTGCCTTTAGGATTGTTTACCCTTACCAGGTTGGGATTGGCCAGTGTGGAAGCGATCAGAAAGAAAAGCAACAGGATGAACAAAATATCATTCAATGCTCCTGTATGTACTTCGGTATGGGCTCTTAATTTTCTGCGAATATTCATGTTTCTTGTTCCTGGTTTTGTTTTCGTTGTTGGTTCCGTAGCGGTTATGCGGTACAAGAGTGCGACGCAACGGAAGTTTCATAGTAGTGTTACAGCCGGGTATCTAACTATAACCTACAAACCATAAACTATAAACCTATCTTGTTGGTTCCTGCAACACATCAAGGAACTCGGCGCTTGATGATTCCATTTTGTTGGCGGTTTTGTCAACCTGCGTACTTAAAAAGTTATGTGCTATATAAGCCAGCAATCCAATGATCAAACCTGTGGCCGATGTGATCATTTTTGTATAAATACCATTGGCCATGGTTTGAATGGTAAAATCGCCGGTGGCTGCTA
>JBQCHB010000090.1:0-7737 GCA_051955075.1 Flavisolibacter sp. | reverse complement strand
GTTGTACGACATCCATGTTTTACCGGTAACGGCTTCCCACACCAAAATTTTTGCCGGCAAATCAATGCCGACGCCTTGCTGATCCTGCATTAAAACAGTACCCATTTGGGGATTGCCAAATAATATCAGCATCGTTGGGCGGAGCGACAACCCATGCCTGGCTGCTTCAGCAGCGTGGTCTATCTGCGCAAAAATGGTAAGCTTCTCTTTTTTTATTAACGATAAAACTCTTTCAAGAGTAGTCTTAAAAGGCTTATAAGATGCTATCGTGATAAGTTGTTCCATTTATGATTTCCCTTGCAATTTTAATGCCTTTTATCTGTTCTCACTATTCGGCAAAACCAAAATAAAATTTAACGTTATTTATTAGTTTACTATTCGCAGTATATAAAGCGTTTTTGTTTTATGCCATTCCAATTAATCTGCTTCCTGCTTGCACTGTCAGAATGCATCAGATAGCCGGTTTCTTCATTTTTTCTGAGTCTTGATGGCACGTTCCGTCAGCGATGTTTTTTTATCCTGTGGAATTATTAACAATGGCTTATTGGTAATAAACGCCATGTTTTTAGTAAAGCTTTCCACAAAGATTTTTTGTATAAGGCTTTTTCTGCGTCGAATCATCACCAATATATCGTAAGGAATTTCTTTATGCAGTTGTTGAAGTGTTTTTGAAATAGAAAAAGTATCTATCTGCCGCAATTCGAGTCTTGTATTTTTAAACGCCTTTTGCATGGTTGAAGCGTGTCTTTCAAATTCTTTTTTATCCTTCATGGTTTCGGGCTGGTGTGGGTCGCGCAAGTGTAGCATGCTAATTTTTGCATCATAGAGCACTGAAAGTGCTGATAAAACAGGGATGGCATCGCTATCAGATTTCTGAATAGCAGTGGTGAATAAAATTTTTCCCGGCGTTTCCCATTTAAATTTTTCCGGAATTAAAAGCACCGGAATTTTGGCTCGTTGGATAATTTTCGAGGCATTACTCCCTATCGTAATTTTTTTCAGGCCACTTGCGCCCTTCGTACCCATCACAACCAGGTCAATGTTATTTTCATCCGCGAAATCAAGAATGTTTTTCACAACAGGAATGCGGCCTGCGTAAGCAGCAACAGGCACGTTTACATTTGTATCAGCGAGTACTTTCTTTTGCAGCCGTTGCAGCCTTTTCAACGCAATTTCCTTAAGATGCCGGTTGTGCTCATCCACATCAAAAACAACCCCTGCTTCTGAGGATTTTAGCGGCCTGAACAGGTGGTAAAGGAAGATAGTGCCTCCCGACCTGGAAGCAATGTCCACCGCGTATTTAAACGCTTTTTGTGAATTGGGTGAAAAATCTACCGGTACTAATATTCGTTTCATGCTACACTTTTTTACCTATGGTTACTTTTGCCGCTGAAGCCCTGCGGGTATCGCCAGCAATGGTATTTTAGTATGATAGCTCATGCGCTTGGTCTTGCTGGGTTTAAAAATCCTGTTCCAAAATTTCACTGGATAGGTCACCATCACTAAAATATCAATATCATTTTTCGAAATAAAGTCCTGTAAGGTTTGTCCAAAATCTTCACCCGACAGATGTGCCGACATCAGCGTTTCTTCTTTGTACGTTTCTTTTAAATACTTTTCATATTGAACCATTTGCCGGTTATTGTGCAGAAACGTGCCCGCATTATCATCCTCTTTATCTGTGAAGATGGCCACCTCTACGTTTGCCATATACAAGCCGGCCAGTTCAAAAATAAAATCAAGTATTACGGGATCTTTTTCAAACTGGTTCGTAGCCAGCAGAATTTTTTGAGGCTTTTTCCATTTATAATCGTTGGGAATGGCAAATACCGGGATACCTGATTTGCTGATGGTATTTGCAGTGCGGCTGCCCCATAATTTTTCTTTGATACCACTGGCTCCCAAGGTGCCCATCACAATGGCGTCAAATTTACCGTTTTGCAAAGTGGTGCTAATCGCTTCCTGCAAGGATTCTGTAGAAATAACTACGTCTACAGGTACGCCATGTTTTTGTTCTATCTCTTCTTTGAGTGCGGCAAGTTTTGAATTGGATTCGTTAAGAAGCGTAGTATTAAATTCCTTGTTTACCCCTACATAATCGGTGTACACATTCGATATGATTTCGAAAGAATGCAGCAGTGTAATCTGAAGTGGTACTATGCGGGCAGATTCAACAGCGAAATGAATTGCATTATCTGCGCAACTTGAAAAATCCGTCGGTACTAATACTCGTTTCATTTTAAAATTTTTTAATTTTTGAAATGTACTTTATTTATTGTGTGCGATAAATAAAGGGGTTTCCAACTCTTTCATCAAAATGTCGGCCATGCTTGTCTTAAACCATCTCGATATTTCACTTCTGCGGTAAGCGCCCAACACCACAAGCTCATTGCCTTTATGAGATCGCAAATGGCCGGGAATTTCCTCTTCCGCGCTCCCTTTTGCCACTACATAGGCGGCTTTGGGAAAATGCCTTTTTATAAACTCGCGCATTAAATGATTGTTAGGCAAATGAGAGCCTACCATTTTGTCTTTTACTGTGAAAATCTCTACAGACGCATCAAGGTCGCCAAAAAGATAGCTATACATTTTTATTGCATAAACAGAGGACGGGCCGCCATCGTAGAGAAAAGTAACTTTGTCGATGGGTTTATAAATGTCAGGCACTATCAACACGGGGCATTGCACATCTGCAAGCAATTCCCTGATGAAGCGGGTGGGAGGGTGCTCCGCAAAACGGTTAAAAGTTTCGAAGTCATTAATAACGATGAGATCGGCAAATATGCTTTCCTCCTTAAGCTCATGGATAGCAATCCCTTTATTGCGATGGAACGAATAGGCAATACCGGCTTTGCTGCAAGCCTGTTCAAATAGTTTCACTGACTCATCTCTTTGCAGCTGATCCTTTTTGTCAAGTTCTTTTATAATTTCTTCATCGTTGTTATAAGAAGAGATGATTTCCGAAACGCTATACGAGCGATAGATAAAATCATCTAAAAAAATGCCAACAAGAAATGCGTTGGATTGGCCCGTAAGGCCGATGGCATATTCCATTGTGCTTGTTGAGAATTTCAAGCCGTCAAAGACCGCCAGGAATTTTTTTGACTTCAGATTTTTTCCTTTGTATAACCGGCTTGCCGTATCGTATTCGAGTTCCTTTGTCAATAATTTTTTTGTAACTTCTTTCATAATGGTTCATTTTATAGTCTTTCAACAAATTATTCTGCTTCCTGTAAAATTCCCGGAATGGCCAGGATGGGAATGGTAGAGTGGAAGGCCATATTTTTTGTAAAGCTTTTGAAGAAAAACTTTTCTAAAAATGATTTTGGATAGGTAACCATCGCAATCATCCCTGCGGCGTTGTCGATGCAATAGGCATCAATGGCTGACTCAAAATCGCTGCCTTCGATGATTTGTCCCCTGAATGCAGTGTGCGGAAAAGTTTCTTTTAAAAAACGCAAATAATCATTTAATTGCTCTTCGTTGTAAATAAAATCGGCATCTTCGTTGGCATTAATATCCTTAAAAATAATTACATGAACCGGGATTGAAAAAAGCCTGGCCAGCTTCACAAAGTTTTTAAGCAACGCTTCATCTTTTTCAAATTGATTGGTGGCAAAAACAATGGCTTCAGGCTTTGCTAATTCGTATGAAGCAGGTACGGTCAATACCGGGAAATTGGTTTTGCCGATGATTCCGGCAGTAACGCTTCCGATAAATATTTTCTTTAATCCCGAAGCGCCTTTGGTACCCATGATAATCAAATCGGGATTTTCTTTTTCTGCGTAGGCAAGAATGGAAGGAATTACATTTCCGCCCACAAGGATGGGCAGGATCGTTACATCCGGGTACACATCAGTAATAGCTTCCAGCGATAAATTGAGATCGAGAGTTTTATCAGCAACCACTTTTTTCCCGGATGAATCTGTCTGTATGCCGTTCATGCTGAGTGTGGGCTCTGCGTGCAACAGGTGAATAACCGCATTAGACTTTTTGGCTATTTCACAGGCGTGGGCCACCGCTTTTAAGGCATTGTCTGAAAAATCCGTCGGAACCAATATTTTTTGCATTGCTCTGTAAATTTTTGTAGAGCAATGATATGGTTATCGAGTCGGATTTGAGATGATATAAGTCAACTTGCGTTATGATTGCGATCAATCAAAAGGAAGAAAATCGGGGATTATATTTACAGTGAATCAACAATTACTGTTGTTTTTTATTTTGATGAACAGGATTAGTCATGACAAGCGCAAATTCATCCGGGCTTGCCTTCCAAACCTTGATAGAAAATGCTTTAATAGAAGTTAAAAACTTATTACTTATCCTGCGTTAGTTTTTTCTTTTATAACAAGGTAATAAGGTTAAGCTGATAGAGTTTAATTGAATTTCTATTAAGGTTTTACAATTCTTAATCCACTTTAAGTTTATTCTGTTTGCTCTAAAATATATAATTGCTGCATTCGGCCTTTATTCCCGTTATCCCTGATCCTATTGATAAATCCTTATTGCGCCATCAGCATTTTTCCAGCGCCTGCAATATATCGGCCTTGATGTCTTCTATATCTTCAAGACCCACCGAAATCCTGATAAGGCCGGGAGTGATGCTTACACTGGCTTTTTCTTCATCGGTAAGTTTTGCATGCGTGGTGGAAGCCGGATGCGAAGCAATGCTGCGTGTATCGCCCAGATTGGAAGTAAGCGTAAGCATTTTCAGGTTATTTAAAAATCTTTTTCCGCTTTCGAGCCCTCCTTTAATATCGAAAGTAACCAGGCCACCGCCACGGGTCATTTGTTTTTTGGCCACCTCATACATTGGGTGGGAGGGATGGAAAGGATACCTGATGTTGTTTAGCTTGGGATGGCCATCCAGCGCCTTTACCAACGCCTCTGCATTATCGCAATGCCTTTGAAGTCGTACGTCGAGCGTTTCCAGGCTTTTACTTAGCAACCACGCATTAAACGGCGAAATGGAGGGTCCTGTATTTTTACAGAAAACAAAAATCTGGTCAATCAGTTCTTTTTTGCCCACTACCACACCTCCGAGCACACGGCCCTGGCCATCTATCCATTTTGTTGCAGAATGCAAAATCAAATCTGCGCCATACCTGGCCGGCTTTTGCAAAATGGGCGTAGCAAAGCAATTGTCTACCAGCAATATGATATTATGTTTTTTTGCAAAATTGCCAATCCATTCCAGGTCTATGATGTCCAGGCCGGGATTGGTGGGTGTTTCGATAAAAATCATTTTGGTATTTGGTCTCACCTGGTTTTCCCACGATTCGGGGTCATTTATATCAGCGTACGAATATTCAATATTCCACCGGGGAAAAAACTTGGTAATCACCGTATGGGTAGAACCAAATATGGAGCGGCAACTGAGCAGGTGATCGCCTGCATTCAGGAAGGTCATAAAGCAACCGAAAACGGAGCTCATGCCGGAGGCAGTAGCAAAGCCTGCTTCAACCTCTTCGAGCGCACACATTTTATCAATAAACTCCTGTGCGTTTGGATTTTCAAAGCGTGAATAAATATTGTTATCCAGGTCGCCGGCAAATGTTTGGCTCATTTCTTCGGCATTGTCAAACCGAAAACTTGACGTCAGAAATAGTGGCGTGCTGTGTTCTTTTTCGTTGGTTTGCCGGGTTTGGATTCTGATAGCCTGTGTCTTCGGAAGTTGTGTCATTTTTTATTTCAATTTTTATTAAGGGAGTGCGAAGATAAGCAGCAATGATTTTTTTAAAACCATAAAATTTTCCGGATGGCATGTAAGTCAAATAAAAAACACGTGGTAAATTGAGTTAATAAAAGGCTCTATAGCTGACTTTTGCTAAAAATTGAAAGTAAAATATTTCACTTATGGCGAACGGGATATTGCTCATATTATATTTTCGGGCTGGCCTCACTATTGGATTTTCTAACAACTGTTATTGATCTATTTAAATAAGGTGATTAACTCAGGCAGATATCTTTCTGTATTGTTTGCGTCAATTGATTGCTTATGGCTAAGAAATAAGTTAACTTCTTCTGGTTTCGTATCGTCAAGCCGTAGTGGGATAATTTTGTCCCGAAGATGTCGACGTGCAGCGGCCATATCAATTTCTTCCTTAACCCAGCCCGAATCAAGTGAGGCTTTCGAAATTAGTACAATAACCCAATTGCAGATTTCAAGACCTTTATTGATTGATGCTACCCATGATTCCCCCACCGTGATGCTCTCTCTTGAATACCAATGTTTGATTCCATTCTTATCAAGAAATGGAATTAACTCGTCCTCCACAAATTTGCGATCGGCTTCGCTATGACTAATAAAGACCATACTTTCTTTAATCGGAGTAAGTTGCTTAAGGTGGTATTGTTTATAAAGGTTTCCTATACGCTGGTCGGGTTGTTTGAGTTCATAATTATAAGGTCCTTCAATATTGGAAACCATATCTTTTACAGCTAAATAGGTGAACTGATCCACCAATATTCGCTTGCCACCCCTTGCCTCTTTTTCAAAAGCAGCGGCAAGATTCACCGCGTTCCCAATGGCTGTAAAATCATGGATCTTTGAATTGCCGATCGTTCCAATGATTACTTCATCAGTAGTAATTCCTAAACCAATATCAAGAAAATCCAGTTGTGCAATGCTCTCCTGGTCCCATTTACTCTTTAGCCATGCAAATCTTTCCACCATCTTAAATGCACAAGTGACCGCACGTTGAGCATGCTCTTCTTTGCGAAACAAAGCAAGGATACCATCCCCAAGGAATTTGTTAACAATTCCGCCATGCTGAAGTACCTGGTCAGATAACATAGTAATAAATTGACTTGAGATCTGCAAAATTCTTTCAGGGTTATTTATTATTTGGCATAACAACCGGAAGCCCCGCATATCTGCAAACAATACGGTCAATTTTTCGACACGTGCCGGACTCTTTAGCTGATTTAAAAGTTCTGCAGCTCCGCCGCTAAATTCAGGTGAGCTATATAACCCCATATGAGCTATAAGGTCTTCAAACACGCGCGCATTCCGTAAGGCAACAGCCGCATAAATCGCGAATTGTTCAAGAAGAATTTGGTCACGTTTCGTATAGTTGCCAGAGCGCTTATTAAGTAATTGCATCACCCCAATGCATTTACCATCTACTGCCAGTGGCACACAAACCATTGACTGAGTAATTTCCCTGGTTTCCCTGTCAACCCCTTTGAAATGATTTTGATCCTCCGCTATATTATCAATAATTATCGATTCTCCTGATTGAAAAACAGAACCTGCTTTACTACCTTCCACCGGAACTTGTTGTTTAGCGAACTCCCCGAATGTTTCCAATAACATGGAAGCATTTTGACCTATCGCCCCTGCGAAATAAAGCGTGTTCCGGTTTTCATCATGAAGAATTATTGCGCCATCTGGTGAATCTGATAGCTCTCCTGACTTTCTCAGGACCAGGTGTAATAGTTCGCTTAAATCAATTTGGGAAGTAAGTTCGCTGGCTATTTGAACTAACGACTCAAAATCAGTTGTGGTAAGGGCATTTTGATCAGGCATACCTGGATAGTTGAATGTTGTTTTCGATTTGAAATACCCATCAATAAGCTATTCCGGCATCATAGCGTCAGCGAGGTGCCGGAACTGGCAAAGAATCCACCAAAGCGTATTTAAAGAAACAAAAAGTTTCTCATATGGCAAAGCACTATTGTTGCTTTTTGTTCATGTAGAGGAACCAGTAAAGACGATGAAGAATAGGGAAGCAC
>JBQCHB010000089.1:0-4115 GCA_051955075.1 Flavisolibacter sp. | reverse complement strand
GTAAATAACTCAATAGCTACTAAATTAAATATTTCTGACACTGCTTCCATGCTCAGCACTTATGTAAGAACACAACGTGTGATTGATTCTTTAAGCTTAGTTCAAAGCAGGTTGAACTTAAAATTAAATGTTGCTGATACGGCTGCAATGCTAAGCCCATACGCGAAGCAAGGAGCACTTTCCAACTTTGTTAATTTAACTACTGCACAAACTATTGGCGGCATTAAAACATACAGTTCAGATATGGTAGTTAATGGCATTAAAATAGGAAGAGGCACGGGCAATAATAGCCAGAATACGGCTGTTGGTAGTTCGGCCCTGGGTTCAGGAACCGGTTCGCGCAATACAGCAATTGGTTATGGGGCCATGCAAAATTATAGTGGCGCTTCTTTCGATAATAATACAAGTATCGGTTACTCTAATTTAGCAAGCTTAACCACCGGGAATGCAAATACGTCTGTAGGCGCTGAAGCAATGATGTCGGTCTCTACAGGCGCACACAACACCGGCATCGGCCAGCAATCTTTATTAAGCGCAACAGGTAGTTATAATACAGCGTTAGGTTCTGCTGCAGGCCATACTGTTACTTCAGGCTCTCAAAATACATTTATTGGTGCTAGCTCAGATGTATCAACAGCCACTCTAACCAATGCAACCGCTATTGGTTATGCAGCTACCGTTGATGCAAGCAATAAAATTCAATTGGGTAATACAAGCGTAACTGCGGTGAATACTAGTGGAGATATCACAGCAAAATCCTTTATAAAATCAGGCGGCACTTCTTCTCAATATTTAATGGCTGATGGCTCTGTATCTTCAGGGCCGGCATCCATCAATGACGCAACTGATGAGTTTACAGCCACTGCAGCTCAAACAAGTTTTACGCTGACTCAAACACCATCAACGCATAGCAAAGTAAAAATGTATATCAACGGAATAAGGATAAGCAATTCTGCTTACAGTTGGAGCGGAAAGACTTTGACTTATGTTCCTGCAAATAATGGCAGCTACTCATTGACAACCACTGACAGAATTCAATTCGATTATTTTTATTAATCCGGAAAATAGAAAATGAAACAATTTCTTCTTTTACTGGTTGCAAACATTTTATCAAATATTCTTTTGGCGCAGCAAGGGATTACAAAAAACGGGAAGATATCTAATTCATCCGCTGAATATGTAAATCGAAATGGAGCCCTGGGAGCTTCGGGTTTAACCAGGAACGGCCAGGAGTTTTCGCCGGTAAATAATACTACCGCAAATGCACTCGATTTTGACGGAACCAATGATAATATTATTGTCCCATCTAACAGTTCATTAAATATAAGCAGTGCCATCACAATTGAAGGCTGGATATATGCTACAAAAAGTTCGGGCGTTCAAAATGTGGTTTCAAAATCAAGCAGGTCCGTAAATAATGGGTACATTTTTCCAAGAACAGATAATGGATGGACGGATTTTGTCTTCTACATTTCTCTAAATAATAGCTGGATAACGGTTTCTTATCCATACCCTTCTTTAAATTCGTGGCATCATTTAGCGGCTACATACGACGGCTCAAATATAAAATTATATTTAGACGGAAATTTAGTGAAGACGCAGGCAGCCTCTGGTACTATTAGTATTAATTCAAACAGTCTTGGTATCGGAAATCAACCTGGATACAGCGAATATTTTGGTGGAGAAGTTGATGAATTAAGACTCTGGAATGTTGCAAGGACGCAATCAGAAATTCAAGCCGCCATGTTAACAGAATTAGCAGGCCATGAGACTGGATTGGTGGCCTATTACAATTGTAACCAGGGAGTCGCAGGCGGAAACAACGCCGGAGTTAACTCACTTACTGATAAAACAAGTAATGCCAATAACGGCACTCTCAATAACTTTTCTCTTAACGGAACCACCAGCAATTGGGTTAATGGCGCGCCGGTTAGTGATGGCACTTCTGCTTCTTCTGCATCCAGTAGCGCCTATGCAATCAAACAGGCCTTTCCATCTTCCGCGGATGGTTATTATTGGATAAAAAATCCAAACATCAACAGTGGCGCCCCTTTCCAGATTTATGCAGATATGACAACAGACGGCGGCGGCTGGACGTTGATAATGTGCAATAAAAATCCGAACTCTGGCTGGACAAATGCCAATGCGGTATTACGAAATGAAACCAGTCCCAGCCCTGATGCCGATTATTCAATAATCGCCTGGGCTGATTATATTAAAAGGAGCAATACAGGATTTCAATACATGATGGATGCAAATACCAGGGGAAGTTACGGCGGTATCTGGACCGTAAACCAGCCTTATAGTTTTGTAAGCCGGGTAAATACGAATACTGACATTACGATCAACACCAAATTTGGAAATTGGAATTATTTTGAAGGCGGTGGTTTTGGGCCGCGAATGCCCTGGTGGACCACCCGCACCAGCGAAGGAATTATAACTACAAGTCAAAGCGGAACTTCTTACTGGTGGGGAACCTTAATTGCCAGCAGCGGATGGAGTCCTTCACCGTGGCTGTCAGGTGATGGTGGAACCTTATCTATGCAAAACCCGGGCGTCATCTGGTATTGGGTAAGGTAACTTAGAAAACATTAGCTGCAGTAAACGGACAAAGAGGAATCATTTTTATTTTAGTTTTGATAGCCGGTTACATAATCATAAATAATTCGCGACACATTTGCCAACGTTTCATTAGCAGAATTTTCGTCGTCAATATCTTTCGACAATAAAACCAACACATACTTCCGCCCGTCGGGAAGGAAAACAATTCCGGAGTCGTGCGAAATCCTGGTGATAGAACCCGTTTTATTGGCCACTTTCACATCAGCCGGAAGCTTTGCAGGAATTTTTTCCCTTAACTGCTGGTGCATTAAAATTTGTATCATAGAATCGCATGCCGCTTTATTCACCACCGTTCCCTTGGCAAGGTGATCAAAAATTATCATAAGGTCATAAGCCGTCACCGTGTTATTCAGACCCGATTCATAGGCCTTGTTATCTTCCACGCCGCGTAAGGCTTGTATGTCCTTTGCTCCGATAGATCGCATGGTGCTATTCGCATTTTTAGCATCAATCAGATCTACGATAAGATTCGTAGCAAAATTGCTGCTCTGCGTAATCATCTGGTACAGTAAATTGTAGATGGTTTCCTTCTGCCCAATCCGGCGATACAAGTCTCTTTCACTGTCATCTGTAGAATCGAGGTGATAGATGCTTTCATCAACAATGCTTTTAAAATCATTGTGAATTAAAATGGAATCGGTAAGAGAAAATTTGCCTTCATCGGCCTGCTTAAAAGTTTCTATTAAAAATGCGGTTTTAATCGTGCTGGCTGCGTGAAAATTTTCATGAGCATTCATCAAAAATTGTTCACCGGTAGCAAGATCTTCAAATGCCACCGCAAAGGTGCCGGTAGGTTGTTTGGCAAATTCAGCCAGAATTTCTTTATGCATGGTAGCGGTATCAATTGGACGATGGATAAAAACATTTTGCATTGCGGAAAAAATAAAAAGCGCGGTATAAAAGCAGGCCATAACTTTAATAATTTTTAGGAAAATCCGCGGAGGCTTAATTTAAAATTATGGCATACAAATTAAATCCCTTCGCCGCAGTAAACAAACTTTTAATTGTTTTTTTTATTTTGAATGGAAATACCATTCAATTTCGGATCACGGCCAATCATACATTTTTGAGATAAAGAAAAACACATCCATGCCTTTTAATAGCGGAAATATCTGCAGATGACGTACGCATATATTTTGATAATTTCTTCAGAACGTTTCTCCAGAAAAAAAGAGTTTTTTAATCATGAAATGTCACAGAAGTTTCATATTTTGAGTTAAGTATTGCCCGTGCGTTTGCATGGTAATGAAAAAATAAATCCTGAAAACTTAACAACACCCCATTCTCTAATTATCATCTTTTAAAAATTTTCACCAAAAAACAATTAAAATGAGAAAACTAAAATTACTCATCTTCAGTACATTTTTTTGTACGGTTTTATCGGCGCAAAATTCTATTCCTGTTTCGGGAACCGTAACCTCGAAAGACGGCTCTGTCATTACAGCAAGCGTTGTAATTAAAGGGAGTGTTCGGGGAACGAGTACCGACGCACA
>JBQCHB010000088.1:0-4944 GCA_051955075.1 Flavisolibacter sp. | reverse complement strand
AATGAAAACCAACCCGGCCTGTAAAGCCCTGTATGAAAGATTAAAAGCAAAGGGTAAAACAGGAAAACAAGGACTGATTGCTGTGTGTAACAAACTTCTAAAACAGGTATTCGCCGTTATGAAATCGGGCTCACTTTACCAACCTAACTACTGCTCACCAAAACCCTGAAAATTTATTTGGTTTTTTACACAGTTCATGCTAGCTGTAGTGGTTTGTCGTCGCTGGGTCTTTGCTATTTGTCAGCAGGTCTTGCCAATACTTTTTCGTGGCAATAGCAGTATAGTGTCGCCCAGAGACGATAAAATGAATTATGAGCCAAAGTATAAAAATAGGTTGTCCATAGAATAGCGGAATTTGAAAGTCTTCGCTCTTGCCAAAATAGAATGTCGTGATGGAAATTGCATAACTGTAAGAAAGCAGTCCGACAAGTCCCAACAATAAGGTCAGTCCAAGTGCTAATACGCCGATTTTGTGTCGCCAAAAGAAAAGAACGAAGTTGATTGTCAGCAGGATAAGTCCCACGACGTGTTTCCACAAAAATCCAGTCTGCTCGCTGATAACAGTCCGAACAAGAATAAATGCAGAAACAATCAAAATGAAAAGCGGCAGATAGTCGAGCAGTGTTTTGATTTTTTCTTTTGTCATAGTTTGAAGGTCGTCACGCCATTACAGCTAACTCTTGTATTGCCGCAATATACGTACATCTAACTTTATAAAAGATAACCCTTTGGCTGTAAGGGAGCAGGTGGTTATTGTACGCAAGTACAACGATATAGGTATTAGTTCCAAACTACAGGCTTTTCATTTGCCAACTGCACAAGCTTTATCGCCACGCTATTATAATGGCCGCATTGCCTACCAATATAAAAACCTAAGGGTAGGGCTAACCACTTTGCGCAAGCAGCCTCGCTGCCACATAGTGGTTAGTATTGCGCAGCCCATACTGCCTTTTTAGGCTTTCCATTGGTAAGAGATGGACTTCCAGTACCTAACTGAAGCGGTTCAGTTAGGTAACCGAGGGCTTTCGGCTACCTATCCGAAGCCATTCCGGTACCTATAGGAAGGGCTTCGGTTACCTATCCGGGGTCGTTCGGGTAGGTATAGGAAGGACTTCGGTTACCTACAGGAAGGCGTTCGGATACCTATCGAAAGGGCTTCGGTTAGGTATAGGAAAGCGTTCGGTTACCTATGGGAAGGCCTTCGGTTAGGTAACCGCGGCTGTCCGGATACCTATCGAAAGCCATTCGGTTGGCTATCCGAACGCCTTCCTATACTTGCAAAAACACGTAGTGCTACCTATCTTTTATGCATCCTTAGCTTTAAAATGGCTTGTGTTATACCTGCACGGCTAAAGTGAATGGTAGAATAACGTGGTATAACATGCATGGATAAACGTAGTTATCACATCGCTATAAGCGGGCATTTCCTATTATATCTTTAGGGAGTGGTTAGTCTTTGGCCCCAGGCGTGGCTCTTTCGCCTTTTGCCGCTATAACCCTTGGCTGGCTGTCACCATCGCAATGCCCCAGTTCATCTTCCAGCACCACGCCTGCTTCTTCCATGGCCGGCCTGTCCGATTTGCGCAATGGAATTTCGGGCAGAAAGAAGACAACGATCAAAGCAATTACCATTAGTGCTGCGGCCCACAAAAACACACCGTCCACTGCATCGCTGAAAGCAATCTTAGCCGCGTTCACAAAATGGTCGAAGTTGCTGTTCAACTGTTGTTGATAGGCAGGTGGCGCTTTGGACAGCATGCCCCGGATGGCCTCCTGGTTTTCCCTGTTCAATACCAATTGTATAAAGCTGCCATCGAAATGGCTGCCGGTAGCGCCTAAGCGCAGTTGCTTCATTTGCACTACAAAAGGTTCGGATTGCATGCGTTCTACCTGTGTGGTTAAACGGCTGTTCATAATACCGCCTAATACGGCTGTACCCACCGTTCCGCCTACGCTGCGGAACAATTGTGTGCCGGCCGTTACTTCGCCCAGGCGTTCTTTGGGAAAGGCACTTTGCACTGCCAATGTAAAAATGGGCATGGTAATACCTAAGCCCAACCCCAGTAAGATCATCCGGATGATTAATGCCGTATTGCTTGTGTGTTCGTTGATGGTTGAAAAATAAAACAAGGCACCCACCGTAATGGCCGTACCCGCAATGGATAAAAATTTATACTTGCCTGTTCGTGAAATGATTTGCCCGCTTGCAGTGGAAGCCACCACCAGCGACAGCATCATGGGTGTAAGAATTAAACCCGCATGCGTAGCCGAACCGCCAATAACACCCTGTGAAAATATAGGTATGTAAATAATGGCGCCAAACATGCCCATGGATATAAAGAACAAGGCACAGACCGAAGTAAAGAACACTTTGTTTTTGAACAATGCCAGTGACAGGATAGGATTGCTCACCCGCTTTTCTATTGTAATAAAAATGAATAGCGAAACAAAAGCCATGATGAGCGAACCAATGATCTGCCACGATGCCCATTGGTACACACTGCCACCCCAAACCAAGGAAAGCAATAAAGGAATTAAAGTAGCGGTGATGAACAAACCGCCCCACCAGTCTATCTTTTTATCCCTGGCTGTTGAAATAATTTTAGGCAGGGCTGCCAGCAAAACAACGATGGCAATAATACCCAAAGGAATGTTTACATAAAATACCCAACGCCACGAAGCATTGTCGGTGATCCACCCGCCCAACAGCGGGCCGCCAATGCTGCTGAGGCCAAAAACACTGCCCATGATGCCCTGGTATTTTCCTCTTTCTGCCGGTGGAAACACATCACCAATAATGGCAAAAGAATTAACCATCATGGCGCCGCCGCCAATGCCCTGCAATCCCCTGAACAGAATGAGCTGCGTCATGTTTTGCGAAAGGCCGCAAAGCATGGAGCCGATCAAAAAGATGATGATACCGAGAATGTATAAGTTGCGCCTGCCAAAAATATCGGACAGCTTGCCGTAAATAGGAACGGTAACCGTTGAGCCCAACATGTAAGCGGTAAATACCCAACTGATATGCTCCAGCCCGTGCAACTCCTGCACAATGGTGGGCATGGCGGTTGACACAATGGTTTGATCAAGGGAAGAAAGTAACATGGCCAGGATGACGCCGCTTAAGATCATCCGTTTGCTCGTCTGCTGTTCCATAGAATTCAATTGTCAAGCAGTAGCCATACAAAAACCATGACAGGGAGAGAGTTCCGGGTTTAGTGTTTTGGGTTTTGAGTTAACAGTTCATACCTTACAAAGTTTTCTTTCAACTCCAAACTCCAAACTCCAAACTCCAAACTCCAAACTCCAAACTCCAAACCCCAAACCCCAAACTATAAACTCAAATTCTCCAGCATATCCTTTGTCATCTTCGAGAGATCGTACTCCGGCTTCCATCCCCAATCGTTGCGGGCAACTGAATCATCAATGCTGCCGGGCCAGCTATTGGCAATGCCCTGCCGATAATCGGGTGCATAATCAATAGTAAAGTCGGGGATGTGCTTTTTGATCTCTGCAGCTATTTGCTCAGGCGAAAAGCTCATGCCTGAGATATTGTACGAGGTTCTTATTTTGATTTTCTCCGACGGTGCTTCCATCAGTTCAATGGTGGCACGAATGGCATCGGGCATATACATCATGGGCAGAAAAGTATCTTTCTCCAAAAAACAATCGTAATGCTTTTCTTCCAGTGCTTCGTGAAAGATCTCTACTGCATAATCGGTAGTGCCGCCACCCGGCGCCGATTTATAAGAGATGAGGCCGGGATAACGCAGGCTTCTAACATCTACCGCATATTTATTGAAGAAATAGTTACACCAAAACTCACCGGCATACTTACTGATGCCGTACACGGTGGTGGGTTCAATAATGGTCTGTTGCGGGCAATTGTTTTTCGGCGATGTAGGTCCAAATACGGCAATGGAGCTGGGCCAGTATACTTTGTGAATCTTTTCTTCTCTTGCTATGTCCAGTACGTTCAGCAATCCCTGCATGTTCAAATGCCAGGCAAGGTTAGGGTTCTTTTCTCCGGTTGCCGATAAAATGGCGGCCAGCAAATAGATCTGCGTGACGCCCTGCCGTATTACCTGCACGTGCAGCATTTCCTTGTTCATCACATCAAGCGAAACATAAGGGCCAGTGCCCTGGAGCAGTTCGTTTTGCTCACGCAGGTCAGAGGCTATAACATTTGCCGCACCATATATTTTTCTTAAGGCTAATGTAAGTTCAACACCAATTTGACCCGAAGCGCCAATAACTAATATTTTTTCCTTTTGCATAATGAGGTTGCAAATATAGGATGAGGAACGATGCGCAACGAAGTGTACGTACTGCCAATACAAGCATAACAGTTGCGCAAACGTTGGCGCAGATTCTATAACACGAATTAAGTTTCCCGAACAGAAAATGAATCGTTCGCAATATCCATTTCAATATGCCTAAGGTGAATTAGAGAATAAAACGTCATAAATCATTCTTCAACCTAAGGATATTTCCAGCGCCTTATTGCGCAATAGCTAACGCATTTAACTGCAATAGGAAAAGATTAGCGCAATACCAGCGCCGTATAGACTCAGCGCATACCACGACAACCAGCCTATCGAAAAGAAGAGACAGTAAACACAATGATTGTTGGTAAGCCCCCTTTAGGGGGTTTGGGGGCGTGCGTGGGCAACGCTGCGCATGCGGAGCAATTGCGGCAGCGGCCCTTTCTTTGTTACTTTCTTTGGGGAAACAAAGAAAGTAAAGAACAATGATGGAAAAATCAACAGGCGGCATTAAACAAATCGGAATCTACCCAACTTATTTAGCTTACTGCTATCACTTACCTTTGCGGCCATGAAAAACTTTCTGTCCGATTTATTTGCACAACAGCAGTACGATAAAGATGCTTTCATTTTAATTGCAGGCCCCTGCGTAGTGGAAAGTGAAGAATTGGTTTTTGAA
>JBQCHB010000087.1:0-10467 GCA_051955075.1 Flavisolibacter sp. | reverse complement strand
GGTAAACAGAGCTGATGTTTTCTTTGCCGATTTTTTTAGCAGTGATAGTTTGCAACACAAGCGGGCCGTAAAAAATATAGTATTGCTTAAAGCAGATTCCTCTCATTTCACTCAAATAAAAAATGCGATTGAATCATTAAGCTGGAAAGAAAAAAAATACATGGATGCAAAGAACAGTCTTGTTTATAAATTGTCTGATGTGCCCACAAAAGCCTCGGCGGATTACTTAAAGCAGGTGTATTACGCAGCAGGCGATACGGTTGATCTGCAATACACGGCATTGGAAGCATTGCTTCAACAAAAGAATGCTTACGCCTACCAGGTATTTAAAGATATTATGGTAAATGAACCACCTGTACTGGATCTAAATTCCAATCGCAGTTTTTCAAATTACAGAACGGATGTTGTGATAGACGACACCGACGAAGCGGAATACAGTAACGGATCTTTTTTAGATGAGCTTAAAGATTCTCTATTGCTTACACAAACCATTTTTAAAGACCTGTTGCCGCTGATCACCATTAATGATTATGAACAACCTGTAATGGATTTGCTGGAAACAATGGTTGACAGTAGTATGATAACGGGAAAAGAGTATGAATTGTACCTGCCGAAGTTTTTGATAGAAGCCAAACAGGAAATGAAAAAGCAGGTGATATCTGAGAAAAACCGTGCCATTGAAAGAGCGCAGGCAAACAGAAATGAGAATGGTGATGATGAAAGAGAAAGCAAAGATTTTGGTAACAACAAATTAAGTACTTACGCCACTTTATTAATGCCATTTTGGAACGAAAATCAGTCCATACCGCAACTATTTACGCAAATGCTGCGCAGCAGCGACAAACGCCTGCAATACAATACGGCAATGCTGATGATCAGGAATACGAAGGTAATCCCGGACTCTTTGCTGAATTATTTTGCTAAACAAGATCAATACCGTTTTGAATTATACAAGGATCTGAAAAGTATGGACCAACTGCAAATGTTCCCTGCAGCTTTTAATAATCATATTGACCTTGCCAAAAGCAAATTAATGTCATTGAACAGTTATCAAATGCCTGATAGCATACTGTATGTGGACAAGTTTCCGCTTCAGTATAAAAAAAGAAATGGCCTGGTTTACTTTTTTAAATACAAACGAAATAAAGACGACAACAGTTGGAAAATTGCTATGGCAGGTTTGATACCTTCCCATTCTTCAGGTTTTGAATTTGAGAATATGGACGATAAGAAAGAAGTGTATGAATATGATTTTACAGAAATGACCGGGACAAAAATTGATGAAGAAACACCGCTGAAAAGCCAGCTGCAAAAAGCGTTGAAGAAAAAGTTGTATTCGAAAAGAAAAAGCAGTGCTCAATTCTACGATGCGGAAAATAATTCCATGCAACTTAATTCCCTGTTCAGCTTTAGAGACTAACTTATTTGGTTTGCATTGCTGCAATTGCTTTTATACAATGCTTGGAATAGCGCTGATCAATTGTTGCGTATAAGTGTTTTGAGGATGATTGTATACTTCTTCTGCATTGCCGCTTTCTACAATTTTTCCTTTGTTCATTACCATAATGCGGTCACTCATATAGCGAACTACGGAAAGATCATGCGAAATAAATAACATGGTGAGGCCAAGGTCTTTTTTCAATTCGTTCAATAAGTTGAGCACCTGCGCCTGTACACTTACATCCAATGCGGAAACCGATTCATCGCAAACCAGAAAATGCGGACTTAAAGCCAATGCTCTTGCAATTACGATGCGTTGTCTTTGTCCGCCCGAAAATTCGTGCGGGTAACGGTTCATCATGTTCGCAGAAAGGTTAACACGATCTAAAAGTTCTGCAACGCGTTTCTTTCTTTTCTGTTTTTCTTTTTCAATGCCGCCGATCTTCATGGGTTCTGCAATGGCGGCGCCAATAGTGAGCCTTGGATTGAGCGAGGAGTATGGATCCTGAAATACCAGCTGCACATCTTTGCGCAGCTGTTTTGTTTCTTGTTTTGATAATGCCGTAATGTCTTTGTTCTTGTAAACAATTTTCCCTTTCGCAGGTTCTGTCAGTCGCAACAAGGTTCTTCCCAAAGTGGTTTTGCCACAACCTGATTCGCCTACAAGTCCTAGAGTCTCCCCTTCGTAAATGTCAAAGCTTACATTGTCAACCGCTGTGAAGTAGCTTAAAGGTTTTCCCAGAAAATTTGTTCTGGAAGGAAATTGAACGGTAAGATCTTTTACCTGCACTAAAACTTCTTGGTTGGATGTTTTTTCGGTAGCAATCGTGGTTTTAACATAAGCCGCTTCTTTTTGTTGTAAAAAATCACTCACTACCGGGAGCCTTTCACCTTTCGCATGAAATGCCGGTCGGCAGGCGATCAATGCTTTGGTATAAGGATGTTGTGCATTTGAAAAAATGACACTGGTTTTATTGTGTTCAACGATTTCGCCTTTGTACATGATGGCAACACGGTCTGCAATTTCTTTTACTACGCCCAGGTCATGCGTAATAAAAATGACACCCATATTTTGCTGTTGCTGCAGCTCTTTAATTAACTGTAAAATGGTTTTTTGAACGGTTACGTCCAATGCTGTTGTGGGTTCGTCGCAAATGAGCAGCGAAGGCTGGCAGCACATGGCCATAGCGATCATTACTCTTTGTTTTTGCCCGCCGCTTAACTGGTGCGGATATTTATCAAAAACAACGGAAGGCTGTGGCAGTTGTACTTTTTCAAACCATTCTATGGTTTGTTGCTTTGCGGCTGCGGCAGAAATTTTTTTATGAACGAGTAAGGCTTCCATTACCTGTTTGCCGCAGCTCATCACAGGGTTTAACGAGGTCATTGGCTCCTGGAAGATCATTGCGATTTTATGACCGCGGATCTGCCTGATCATTTTTTGATCTATGCAAAGAAGGTCAACCGGCTTTTCTTCATTTTCATAAAAAATGATTTTACCACTGCTGTATTGTGCAGGCGGCTGTGGCAACAGCTGCAAGATAGAAAGTGAAGTGACTGATTTGCCCGAACCACTTTCCCCAACAAGCGCCACGATCTCTCCACGATTTACTTCCAGCGAAATATTTTTAACGGCATACGTTGTTTGATTTTCGGTAACAAAATCGATGGACAGGTTTTCTATTTTTAATAGCGGCTGCATAAAATATTGGGGAAGATAAAATTTAATGCGGATTATTTTTTAAATGCTCAATAGAATTACCAGGCGTTGAAGAGTGCGACGCAAGAGAAGGTCAATAGTAGTTCGACAAGCTCACTGCAAAGCCGCCCGGAACCAACCTGTTTACTTATTCATTGCAAGGCTGGTCAAGCACCCTGATAGAAAGCTTTTTGGGTGGCACAGGATAATAGAGCATGCAAACGGCGCAGTTTTGCACCGCAGTGCTGTCAATGGTAAAATAAAATTCATCACCTTCTTTAATACTTGCAGGAAAATTGCAGCGGCTGCCTAAAGCAAATACATTTTGATAGGATTTGCCCGTACTTTCATCCATCCAGCTGGCGGCAACAAGCGATGTGTCAATATTGCTTTCAACCCGAATGGTGTAATTCATGCAAGCAGCTTTTATTTCCAATTTGCCTTTGTAACAATTGACAATATTTGTCTTTTTGCTTTTACAGGTTGATGCTGTTAAAACAAGAAGGCTGCCGATGAGCAAAAATGTTTTCATTTTTTAGAATTGTAGTGTTAAGGATGAACGCAAATTGCACAAGACTTGCAGCTATAAAAACGATTCGTGTAATTCGCTTTAATTCGTGTGATGAGTTAGAACCGCAAATGTCTTACCGTAAGCCCGTTGTTGATCAATTGTTTTAATGAGTCAATACCGATCTTTAAATGGCGTTCAACATATTGTTCTGTCACCTTTTTATCACTTTCTTCCGTCTTAACGCCTTCCGGTGTCATGGGCGAATCGGAAACAAGCAGCAAGGCGCCGGTTGGAATTTTATTATAAAATCCTACAGAAAAAATGGTCGCTGTTTCCATGTCAATAGCATAAGCTCTTATTTGCTGCAAATATTCTTTGAACTCTTCATCATGCTCCCACACACGGCGGTTGGTAGTATAAACTGTGCCTGTCCAGTAATCCACTTCATAATCGCGAATTGTAGTGGAAATAGCTTTTTGCAAAGCAAAAGCGGGCAGTGCCGGAACTTCCTGCGGAAAATAATCATTCGATGTTCCCTCGCCACGAATGGCTGCAATGGGTAGAATAAGATCGCCTAATTTATTGCGCTTTTTCAGTCCGCCACATTTGCCTAAAAACAAAACTGCTTCGGGTTGTATGGCTGTTAATAGATCCATAATGGTAGCGGCAGTAGGGCTGCCCATGCCAAAATTAATAATGGTGATACCATCTGCCGTGGCGCATTGCATCGGTTTGTCAATGCCAATGATCTCGGTGTCATTCCACTCGGCAAACATGTTTACATAATGGCTGAAGTTGGTCAGTAAAATGTATTTTCCAAATTGATCAAGCGGCTGGCCTGTGTAGCGTGGAAGCCAGTTGTGTACAATGTCTTCTTTTGTCTTCATGAACACGAATTTAATCATTAGGTTTGATGCATGATGAAAGTGACGTTTCCCGAGCCGGAGTTCCGTATGAAAAAAGAAGGAGGGAAGCCCTATATTTTTGATGCCATAAGAAAAACCTGGCTGCTGCTGACAGAAGAAGAATGGGTGCGGCAAAACTTTATAAGTTATCTCGTTGCTGAATTAAAATATCCTGCGTCGTTGATCGCTGTGGAAAAGGAAATTGTTCTGAACGAACTAAAAAAGCGTTTTGATATTTTGGTTTATGATGCACAACATAAGCCATGGATGATGATCGAATGCAAGGCGCCGGAGGTGGCTTTGAATGAAGTGGTACTGCAACAGGTGTTGCGCTACAACATGAGTGTGCCCGTTGATTTTATTATCATTACCAATGGCGATGCTACTATTGGATGGAAAAAGGAAGAAAACAGTTTGAAGTTGTTAGAAGCAATGCCTGCAGTAAATAACAGGTTATAGCAACTATTGTTTCTCTTTCAAACTCAGGAATGCATTATATACAGCCTGGTGAAAAATATCAGCATGGCTTTTATCATTAAAATATTCGAAATGCACACGCAGGTATTTTGGATTGTTTGCTTTTAAAAGTGCAACCAATTTCCGGGCATCGTTTTCCATTCTTTTGCCTTCTTTGCCAACGGCTACGTACACAAAAGTATTTTGCTGAAAGCCCGGTGCTTTGATCTTTGGTCGAACGGACAATAACGACTCATTGTCCCACCACAGGCTTGGACTGACGATAATGTATTGAGAAAACAAGGTTGGTTTTTTAAACAGTATCTCCGTTGCCAGTAATCCACCTAACGATTGCCCGATCAACATTTTTGTTGGAGTGGTTTTATAATTCCTCTCGATATAAGGCTGCAGCTCTTTTTCAATAAAGCTGATGAATTTGGCAGAGCCGCCGGTTGTAGGAAAATCTTCTTTGTCTTTGGCTATGGTTGTCGGGTAGGTAAAGTCTCTCCTGCGGTCAACATTGGCAATGCCTACTACAATAGTTTTGGGCAAGGTGTTCACCCATGGAAAATTAGTGAACTGCACCAACCCGGCTATATGAATAAAATCTTCGTTGGCAGAGCCATCTAACAAATAAATAACCGGGTAAGTAGTAAGTGAATCGGGAGAGTAGCCTTCGGGCAGGTAAATATTTAAAACTCTTTTTTCGTTCAACTCAACAGATTGAATAGTGTCAATAATGCCTAAAACAAATGGCGTTGTTTTATGTGGCTCAGGACTTTGTGCAAACAGGTTCGGCTTTATAAATAAGACGAGAACGAAAATTGAGATTATTCTTTTCATTGAAGGAACATTTTATTGGTGCGCATTGCACATTTAATCAAATCTATACATTCAATAGCAAAAGATTTGAGAGTGGCTGCAGTTTAACAGCCGCTTACTATTGATTGTTCACCACTTTCACCATTCTGTCTTTGCCCTGCATATCTTTTCTTACTTCCACACTTCCATAGCCTTCCCTTTCAAAAAGGGCGGCAACGTCTTTTCCCAGGTCTTCGTGTATCTCCATGTAAATACTTCCATTCTTATACAAACGGTGTTTGCCAAATTGCGCTAAGGCCTTGTAAAACACCAATGCATCATTGTCTGGAACAAATAAAGCCGTATGTGGTTCGTGCTCCAGCACATTCGGGTTCATCTGGGCCTTGTTGTTGTACGGTATGTAGGGCGGGTTGCTTACTATAATGTCAACCGTAGGTAAATGTTTTTGTTGTGCCACATCCAAAAAGTTAACTCCCTGGAAGTCTATCCGGATGTCTAATGCAGACCCATTTCTCCTGGCTACATTCAATGCTTCTTCACTTATGTCGCAACCCCACACCTCGGCCTTGGGCATTGTTTTTTTTAAAGCCAGTGCAATGCAGCCGCTACCACTGCCCACATCCAGTATCTTTAGTTGCGTAGTTACATCGGCTTCCATAGGTCTGCGCTGAAAAACATCTTTGCCCAATGCCTTTATATCATTGATGATCCAGTCCACCAGTTCTTCCGTTTCGGGACGGGGAATCAAAACATTTTTGTCAACAAATAGTTCCATGCCGTAGAACCAGGTTTTGTTCATGATGTATTGGATAGGCTCGTGCTGCACCAAACGTTCAAGCACTTTTTGTAATAGCTGTAATTGGTTTGCTGAAAGAAGTTCTTCTTTTTTCAAAAGCCTGTCGCTCTTTGGCAAAAGCGTTATATGCTCTATAGCAAGACTGGCAATGCTTTCTGCTTCGCCTGCATCGTACAAACGCTCCAGTTGATTTTTTACATGCTTTTCTGCTTCGCCTATTTTCATATACCAAACTTAATCCATTCGCATAAATTTGCCCATTGCCATGGAGCGGATCAATCATCAAATATTTATGCAACGCTGTTTGCAGTTGGCGCAGTTGGGCAGCGGCAGCGTAGCCCCCAACCCTATGGTTGGCGCTGTGCTGGTGTATAATAACACGATCATTGGCGAGGGCTATCATGAAAAATATGGCGACTTCCATGCAGAGGTAAATTGTATTGACTCGGTAAAGAAAGAGCTTCGGTACCTGGTGGAGCAATCGACGCTTTATGTATCGCTTGAGCCCTGTGCACACTTTGGTAAAACGCCACCCTGTGTCAATTTGATCATTCTTATGAGGATTCCAAGAGTAGTTATTGGCTGCCGCGACCCTTTTGTGCAGGTGAATGGCAAGGGCATTGAAAAATTGCAGGCAGCAGGCGTGGAGGTAATACAAGGCGTTTTAGAAAAAGAGTGTATTGCATTGAACAAACGGTTTTTTACTTTCCATACAAGGCACCGGCCTTATATTATTTTAAAATGGGCGCAAACGGGGGATGGGAAGATGGCAAGGCCCCTGCTGACTCCCTCAACAGGGGAGAACTATGTGCAGCCCTTGGCCCCCTCTAACTCCCCCAACGGGGGAGAACCCAACACACAGCCCTCACTTAAGCAAGATGCTGATAAATATGTTGGGGAGTTTTACCAGGAGGCGGATCCGCTTAATTATGGTTTATTGAAAAATTTCGTTTTAGAGCACCGGAAACATTCTACACAAGCAGAAGATTTTTTATGGCATCAATTAAGAGGAAACAAACTAAACGGATATGCTTTCAGGCGACAACACATTATTGGTAATTTTATAGTTGATTTTGTTTGCCTCGCTAAGAAATTGATCATAGAGGTAGACGGTCTGGTTCATCAATTGCCGGAAAATAAAATGAGTGACGAGGAGCGGACGCTATGGTTACAACAAAAAGGATATGAGGTAATTCGTTTTACGAACGAAGAAGTCTTATTCGATACACAAAATGCAATCAACCAAATAAAGCAAAAGCTTGAAGAATTGCCATTCGCTGAAAGAAAACAATATGCGTCTATAAAGGCTAATGGAAATGATGGAGTTACCTCGAAAAGCGGGGTTGGTGCCGCGGGTTCTCCCCCGTTGGGGGAGTTAGAGGGGGCTGGAGGGGCCGTTCGCCTCTTCATTACCAACCAACAAACCAACCGCCTGGTGCACCAATGGCGCAGCGAAGAAATGGCCATTGCCGTAGGAACCAATACGGCCTTGCTCGATGATCCTGAACTGAGCACAAGGTTATGGCCGGGAAAGAATCCTGTACGTATTGTTATTGATATGGACCTGCGGCTGCCATCATCTTTAAAATTATTTGATGCCACTATACCCACCATTGTTTTTAACGCAAAGCAAAACACCATCGAAGACCTTAAGGCCACACTGCAGCCAGGCGTTCATTACTATCAAATTACAAAAGACGTAAGCCTTGTGCAGCAAATGTTGCATGCTTTGTACCGTATGAACATACAATCTGTTTTGGTGGAAGGCGGCGCCACTCTTTTGCAGTCTTTTATTGATGAAGGTTTGTGGGACGAAGCAAGGGTGATCACCAACGAAGAACTGATGATCGGTGAAGGACTGCCAGCGCCTCAATTGGGCCGGTGCCGGCTGCTGCACACAGAAAAGATTTTATCAGATACCGTGCGTATCTATCAACCTATTGAAGTTTCATGAATTATTATTACACTATTGAAAAGCCGGCCGTTGCCGAGTTCAAGGACAGGGGCAGCCGCTTTTTAGGGTATGCTTTTCCTATACAATCTGCCGACGATTTTAAAAAGCGGCTAAAGGCTTTGAAAGAAGAACATCCCAAGGCAGCGCACCATTGCTTTGCCTACCGCATAGGTACCGATGGAAACAACTTTCGTGCAGGCGATGATGGCGAACCTGCGGGCTCGGCGGGCAAGCCTATACTGGGGCAGATAGACAGTAAGGCGTTAAGCAATGTAGCCGTGGTAGTGGTACGCTATTTTGGTGGTACCCTGCTGGGTGTGCCGGGTTTGATCAATGCTTACAAAACCGCCACCTCGCTGGCTTTACAGCTAACGCCTATTATACAAAAACCGGTGTTGATCCATTACGAGCTGCAGTTTGATTATACATTGATGAACGAAATAATGATGGTGGTAAAACGCTTTGGCTGCGTGGTGGTGGAGAACGAAGCACAGTTATTCTGCCGCATGGTCATTGGCATACCCAAAGAAGTTTTGGACGCCTGTTTAAGCAAGTTAGCCGATCTGCATGGAGTAGAGGTGGTGAAAAGCAAGTAGGGTGATTGTGCTTTGATTTGAGTAGTAAGCAGCATTACGCGGTATGAAATTAGTGCTGACCCTAGATCACTTTATGAAAACCTTTCCTTCACATTGCATTATAGCTAATCTTGATTTTGAAATCAAAATAACACCTCATTGTATTTCGGCACCTGTTAACCATACAGGTGTCAGAGCTTAGTTGCTAATAGTGCAATCAAATTTGCGCCTGGCATAAAAAACATTTGTGCCAGAAGTGTCCCGAGCAGCCTTGCAAACGTCATATAGACAATGTACTTTCTAAATGTAGCCTCCCTACATTTTCCCAACACTACATCGTCTGTCATAGCAGATAAATGCGGGTCAATGAAGGCAAACATCAATATGGTAGCAAAACCATTGATGAAAGCTGATAAATTACTCGCCGTTGTTCGATACTGCGGGTTAATGTAAGCGGCATAAACAGCCGAGAGTACACCGATTGTCAAAATCGCAACTGCAACCACATTTAGTAAAAAGATCTTCCAGGGAAAAGCCTTTTCTGTGCTAAGCTGTGTAAGGTTTTGCTTCGCTGGCAAGGTGAGATTGTCTCTGAAATAAACAATACCTGTTTTGGAAAAGCCATGAAGCAATAGCCGGGGAACAGACTTATGTATGCTAAAATTAATGACAGCCCTTGACAGTACCCGCTGGAACGTAGGAATAAGAAGAGCACCGCAAACGGTTGCCAGTGTACAAGAAAAAATTACATAACGAAAGACTTCTGTATTGCTGTACACACCATGGGCAATGTCGTTTTCGACGGTCTTTGCCAATAACGGTGCTTGAAAACCGTTTGCTGTTCTTGAAATGACCACCAGAATGTTGAACAAGGCAAAGGAAATCGCTATTCGCCCTGTTCTGATGCCGACAATTCTGACCGAGTACGAAAGCGTCGTAATAAGGTTGATGAGAAATGTCAAAATAAGAACAATCAGTACTTGAGATGTCATTTGCGGTTTGTTTTGCTTTGCCTATAACGGCTTGGTTTGGCGGTTGTAGCGGAATTTGAAAAACGTCAGTGTGAACAGTTGATCTGTAAAGATAAAATTGATGGTAACATATTCTATTGCTCAATTTATAACATTCAGCCCAAATCAAAGCTGAAAGATAGGTGAAGCCGGGTACCTGCGTTCAGTCCGCCGACATAATGTCAATACTTCTGTTAGTTGCAGTTTTTTGTCTTTCAAAATATGTTGTAACTGTCTGAAATATCTCTTTATTATCACCAGCTATGTATTGAAATGGAACTAAAAAAGGTGTGTTATAC
>JBQCHB010000086.1:0-14759 GCA_051955075.1 Flavisolibacter sp. | reverse complement strand
ACATTGCTGGTGCCTACAAAAGTTTTACCCCATTGCTTCAAGGACCTTACCACTTCATTTTGTACTTCAAAAGAATGACGGCGGCGTGTGCCAAATTCGGCTATGGTAACACCTAAATGGCCATAAGCTTCTATCTTGTTTTTTGTTTTTTCAACGACTTCTTCATTGCCTTGCCGCTGCAGGTTTTGGAGCTTATAAAAGTTTTCGGAAATAAGACAGAGAATAGGTACTTCCCATAATATAGTGCGATACCAATAGCCTTCAACAAACACTTCTACTTCGTTGCCTTTTTGTTCAATGCTAACTTCTGCCGGGTCATAACGATAACCTTGTAAAAAATCAAGGTACACCGGGTCAAGGTAGGGACAAGTTTGCGACAGCCATTCTTTTTCTTCTTTAGAAAGTGCAAATCCGGCCATGGAAGCAACAGAAGCCTTCAAAGCATCGGCAAAACCAGCGGGAAAAGAGTGATGGCCGCGGTTGATAAAACGGTAGCGGGCCTTTGCCTTTGGGAAAAGTTTTACCACGCATTGTTGCATGGTGAATTTGTAAAAATCATTATCCAGCAGGGAAGCTAAAGTGACAATGGCCATTGTTTATGCTTGTTGCAAATGTAAGGCCAGCAACAGGCACACTGGAAAGACACGACAATTGTAAAAAGCAGCTTTTGGTTGGCAATAACAATTAAGGTTGTCTCATATTGCAAATTCAAAAACCGGCAGTAGCAATCATGTTCATTCACTCAAATGGTACAAGCCACAGTAAGAATGGTAATGGTAAAGATGACAGTAACGGCGCAAACAATTAGTGCAATACCATCGAAAATAAAATGCACAACAGAATTGTTTTGATAAAGACGAATAAGCTGTTTCATAGGTTGAGATTTAAGCTCAAATGCTTCAGCAAATTCGCAACCAGAAAACCAAAAAACAAGCACCATAGGAGATAAACATTGAAATTAGCGATAACTACATGGTTAAATTTCGCTCTTAATAAAGTAGATAATACGGGCTTTATTAGTTGATTTTTCTAACTGGTATCATAGTATAAAAATGAAAACGCCTCTTTAACAAGAGGCGTTTAACATTGTCAATGATTAAATATTAAAAACTAAATCCAATACCTACTTTAAACGAACGGTTGTAAGCATTCATATTTTTATTGGCATCTGCTTTCGACAAACCGTGATCGTAAGAAGCCATAAGGTTTACACCATTGGCAAACTGGTAGCCAACGCCGCCTGTAAGCCCGGCATCCCAGCGATTAAATTGTGCTGTAGCATCGGTTGTGCTGTTCAATACATTAAAACCTAACACCCCGCCCGTTGTACGCAAATCTGCTTTAGTAAGATAAGAAACCTGTGGACCGCCAAATACCTGGAAGCCGCCAAGATTAGCTTTTAACACTACAGGAATATCAATGTATTGTGAGTTAAGCTGGGCTTTGGCATTGGCACTTAAAAATTCTGCACCTTTTATATTCAACTCACCTTTTAATTCATAACCCTTTTGTGTGTAATACACTGCCGGCTCAACGGATATAGTGTTGCTTAAAGGAATAGTTGCGTACCCTCCTGCAAAAAATCCTGTGTGGCTGCCTGTGGCAATGGCGCCATTTGTAAAATCAAGAAGGTTGTTTAAACTATTCACGGCGTCGCCTTGCATAGTGGCCGATGAAAGTCCGCCGCGAAGACCAAAAACAGGTTTTGTCTGGGCCATGGCTAACATTGAAGCAAATATAGAAGCCACGAGCAAAATTCTTTTTTTCATAATAAAAGTTGAACGTTGGTTTTTCTGCCGTTCTGCATTATGAGAATTAAAAATGTCCTCATTGCTTAATTCAACTTCCGTAAGCTTATGTTAAACCCAAATGTTTCTTTTTGATAATTTTTACAACTGCAATTGTTGTGTTGGCAACTAATAACAGACGCTTTAATCAGGCGTCCTATTTTCTATTCGTAGACAATAAATCCTTACTTTTAAATTTCCGATGACAAACCGAATTTTAATCGCTTTCGCTTTAACTTTTATTAACCATGCAACAACCTATTACATGCTTCCTCATTGACAATGATGAAGAAGACCAGGAAATTTTTAGCATGGCTTTGAAAGATGCAGATCCGGCTATTCATTGCATTTTTGCAAATGACGGCCCCGATGCGCTGAAAAAACTAACAACGCACACTTCTTTTACACCATCTCTTATTTTTATTGACATGAACATGCCTTTCATGGATGGCGTGCAATGCCTGCAGGAAATAAAAAAATTGCAACATCTTAAAAATGTTCCTGCTTATATATATTCGACCTCTGCCGACCCGGCGGCTGTAGCCGATGTTAAAAAGGAAGGTGCCAGTGATTTTATTGTAAAGCCAGCCAGCGTTAAAAAGCTGACAGAAATTTTATCTCAAATCCTTTATCATCATAAATTAATTTCATTATGAAGTGTAATGAAATAACAAAGCGACCTGCAGAGAAAAAAATAGCTCTGTTTTCAAAACCATATCAGCACTTTTTGTTATTGCTTGTTTTTATATATGTCTGGCAGGGCTTTGCCATTGCACAGGAAAAGTTGTCTCCTGACAAATTAAAAAGATTATCGGTAGAAGAGCTGATGAATATTGAAGTAACACTGGCTTCACGTGTGCCCCAAAAACTTACTGAATCGGCATCGGCAATACAAGTGCTTACGGGTGAAGACATCAGGCGTTCCGGCGCCACCAATATTCCAGAAGCTTTGCGATTGGTGCCAAACGTGGAAGTAGCCCAAATAACAGCCAGTGCCTGGATCATCAGTGCCCGTGGTTTTAATACCATTTTTGCCAATAAGCTTTTAGTGATGATTGATGGCCGAACTGTCTATACACCGCTATTCGGTGGCGTGATATGGGAGCAGCAAAATGTTTTGCTGGAAGACGTTGACCGCATTGAAGTAGTAAGCGGCCCCGGAGGAACATTATGGGGCGCCAACGCTGTAAATGGTGTTATCAATATTATCACCAAAAATGCAAAAGAGTCAAAAGGACTTTATGCCATGGCCTCGGCAGGCGATTTTATAAAAGACAATGCTGCACTGAGGTATGGCGGACAAATAGGAGAAAAGATCTTTTACAAAGTTTACGGTCAGCACTTTGATCGCGATGCTAGCACATTAATCAACGGCACCAATAACAACGATGCCTGGAATTTGACACAAGGAGGTTTTAGAATGGATTGGGAGGCAACTCCCTCCGATGCACTTATCCTGCAGGGAGATATTTATGATGGCACCCGTAAGACGGCCGGGACCAACTCGCCACTGAACGGCCAAAACATTTTAGGTCGCTGGACACATACGGTTTCTGAAAAATCCGATTTTGTAGTTCAATTATACTACGACAGGTATTTTCGCGACGACCAGCCGGGAACAGGTTCGGACAAGCTAAAAACTTATGACCTGGATTTTCAACACCGCTTTCCACTTCCACATCAAAACTTTTTATGGGGCGCCGGTTATAGGCTTGTAAAAGATGAAGCCTTATTTAGAACCACCAATGTAGGCATCTTACCACCTCATAAAACGCTTAATCTTTTTAACGGTTTTGTACAGGATGAAATAAGTTTGAGGGAACATTTAAAACTTACTATCGGCACCAAGCTTACACACTATTCTTATACAGGGTTTGAATGGCAGCCCAGTGCCCGTCTCGCTTTAAATCCTAATCAAAAAAGCACGTTGTGGGCTGCGGTGTCAAAAGCCGTTCGGTCGCCCAGCCGATTTGATGTAGATTATTTTCTTCCTACTTACACAGTTCCTCCTACAAGCCCCAGTGTGGCTGGAGGGCCAAATTTTGTTTCTGAAAAATTAACTGCTTATGAATTGGGCTATCGCCTTCAGCCTGGCCAGCGTTCTTCTTTTTCTGTTGCAACCTTTTATAATGTTTATCACGACTTGTATAGCGTGGAGGCTTTACCCGGTACATTAACTTATCAAATTCAAAACGGATCGGAAGGAGAATCGTGGGGAGCAGAGCTTTCAGGAAATTACGAGTTAACCACCAAATGGAGGCTTAGAGGTGGCTACACTTATTTTAATAAAGACCTCAGGGCGAAAAAAGGCCACAGCTTCAATCCGGATTATTTAGGTAACGATGCTAAGCACAGGGCCGTATTGCAGTCTATTCTTGATCTGCCGCTTCATTTACAATTAGATATTGCAGCACGATATCTTAGCGGATTACCTAAAACGCTGGCTACCGTTGCCGTACCATCTTATTTTACTTTTGACACAAGACTTGCTTATACATTCAAATGGATAGAAATTGCCGTGGTGGGACAGAACCTGTTGGAAGACAATCATACGGAGTTTGGATCGTCAAACATACCGCGTAATTTTTATGCAAAAATCAGTGCCCGGCTTTGAGAAACTTTTCTTTACATAACGTTTTTGCTTTTTTTCTGAAACGCTCAATAGCCATTGGATTGCTTTCGTTGTGCATTATTGTCAATGTTGATTTGCATGCACAAACGCCAACAAAAGAATACCAGGTAAAAGCTGTTTTTCTTTTTAACTTCAGCCAGTTTGTAAAGTGGCCACCTGCAGCATTTAGCAATAGCAATGCTCCTTTCATTATTGGCATTGTGGGCCATGACCCATTTGGGTCTTATATTGACGAAACTGTTGCAGGTGAAAAAATGATGGGGCATCCTATCAAGATCCTGCGCTGCGAAAACAAAGAGGACATTAAGGACTGTCATATACTATTCATTGATGATAATGAGTCAGAACGGGAAGTGATTTCTACTCTTGATAATCGCAGTGTGTTGACGGTTAGTGATGAAGCTGACTTCGCAAAGCATGGCGGCATGATTCGTTTTTTTACAGAAAATAATAAAATAAGATTAGAGATCAATATTTCTGCTGCCAAAGCCGCAAAGCTGGAGATCAGTTCAAAGTTGCTGCGTGTAGCGCAGATCGTGGAGTAGTTTGTGAAGAATCAAAAAGACATATCAATTCAACGAAAGTTAATGCGGGTTATGTTATTAACCAGCGGAGCTGTATTGTTTATGACGTGTGCTGCTTTTTTTGCTTACGAGTTTATTACGTACCGCGATATAACGAAAAGAGAACTGTCTACCATGGGCCAGATCATTGCTTCTAACAGCACTGGTTCACTGGCTTTCGATAATAAAGGTGATGCTACCGAAACTTTATCAGCGCTTAAAGCCGAAAAGCACATTGTGGTGGCTGCCCTTTACGACACAAGCGGACAGCTTTTTGCCACTTATCCGGCACAGGCTGCAAAAAAGGATTTTCCTGCCCGGTTAAAAACAAGCGGCTATTTTTTTGTTAATGGCCAACTGGAAGGTTTTGAGCCTGTGATGCAAAATGGAAACCGGCTTGGAACACTATATTTAAAAAATGATCTGGAAGCTGTGTACAGCCGGTTTAGGCTCTATGGCTCTATCACTTTTTTATTTATCATCATCTCCTTTTTGTTCGCTTATTTTCTTTCTAAACGCTTGCAAAAATCTATCACTACGCCAATTCTGGAATTAGCAGGTACAGCCAAAACAGTGTCAGATAAAAGAGATTATTCTGTAAGGGCGGCTAAGCTGAGCAACGATGAATTGGGTGTGCTTACCGATGCGTTCAATCACATGCTTACACAAATAGAAGTTCAAAACCTGCAAATCACTTCTCTTAACCAAAACCTTGAACAAAAAGTAAAAGACCGCACAAGAGAATTGGAAGGCGCCAATACCGCATTAAAACAACAAAACGAGTTTATTGAAACCATCATTGATTCATCGGTTGATTTGATAGCTGTTTTTGACACCGAGTACCGGTATGTTGTGGTAAATAAGGTAGCTAACGAACTCTATAAAATAAATCGTGAAGAGCTTATAGGCAAACGCGTTTTTGACATTTTTCCAAAGCTCAAAAATTCGGATATGATGAACGATCTGACGAAGGCATTGGAAGGCCAAATGGTGCACAATGCAAGCTATAAATCATTATCCGGACGCTATTTCGAAAACTTTTTTATTCCACTGAAAGATAAGAATGACAACGTGGATCGTGTATTGGTAATTGGTCACGATATCTCAGCCATTTTACAAGCCAATGAAAGATTGAAAAGCTTGAATACTGAACTGGAAAAATCGAACCGGGACCTTGAACAGTTTGCCTATGTGGCATCTCACGATTTGCAGGAGCCACTTCGTAAAATTCAAACCTTCTCTGAATTGAGCGAAAGAAACATACACAATCCCGAAATACAAAAGCGCTACCTGCAAAAAATTAATTCTTCGGCGCTGCGCATGACACAACTGATCAAAGCCGTTTTAAATTACAGCCGGCTTTCAAGGGGAGGCGATGAGTTTTCCACCATTGATTTGAACACCGTTGTCGAGAATATAAAAACTGACCTGGAACTGCTTATTGAAGAAAAAAAGGCCACTATCACAGCTACAAATCTTCCTGTTATTAAAGGCATTCCTTTACAGATTAACCAGCTTTTTTTGAACCTGGTAAATAACTCATTAAAATTTTCTGACAAACCACCGCTAATCAACATTACAGCAAGAACTATTTCGAAAAGCCAATTAAGAAAATTTTCTTTTTCACCAAATGAAACGGATTACACTGAATTGACTTTTAAAGACAATGGCATCGGCTTTGAACAACAATACGCTAATAAAATCTTTTCTATTTTTCAGCGGCTGCATGCCCGGCAAGATTATGCAGGTACAGGTATTGGCCTTGCGCTTTGTAAAAAAATTGTAGAAAACCATGGAGGTTTTATTACGGTAGAAAGCGAACCGGAAAAAGGAACCAGCTTTTTTGTTTACCTGCCATTGTTAATTAATAGTGATGGGTCTGCAATGCAGACTCAAAAGGACGTATCGAGTAACGTTAACCAATAAAATCAGAGAACCGGTAAACCTGCTTTTTAAAAAATCCTTTTTTATAGCCTGCTCTTTTTGTAAATTACCGGTAAATACTTGCTATGAATTCTGTCAATCAAATTCTTTCCCGCAAAGGTTCATTTGCCATTTCTATTGACACCGGCACTACCGTGCTGGATGCATTAAAACTAATGGCGGAAAAAAATATTGGTTCGGTAGTAGTAACCGGTATCGATGGAACCTACAAAGGCATTGTAACAGAAAGAGACTATTCGAGAAAAGTAATACTCAAAGGCAAAAGTTCCACCGATACGAAAGTAGAAGACATTATGAGCACCGACCTGCCACGGGTATCCATGCAGGACAGCGTAGAGCACTGCATGGAATTAATGACTGAGAAAAATATTCGCTATTTACCTGTATTTGCCGGCCACGAGCTTAAAGGCATTATTTCCATGAGCGATGTGGTAAAAGATACCATCTTGCGACAACAGGAAACTATTGATCATCTTCAGCAATACATCAGCCTTTGAAGGAGAATGAAGCAAACTTAAAAAGAACGCCAACATTCTTTTAAGCTAGCCCTTTTGCTGCCAGCAATTTTCAACCGCTGTTGGTATATGGTTTCATACATCAACCGTGGTACCAAATTTGAATCTGTTGTTTTGCTAAACAGGAAGTATCTGTTATGAATAAACGAACAATTACAATTGCGCTGTGGATTGCGGCTTTGATAGCCCTTGTGTATGCTATTTACCGCTCCACAAACGAAAGAATAACTGTGATGGAAAACGGTCGGGAAGTAGTGTACGGCGAACCGCAACATGGTTTGATACTAGGCTTATGCATTTTTGCAAGCACTTGCCTTCTTGGCTCTATACTTTTATTATTGAATAAGCCTGAAGCGAAAGAACACGAAAAACTACCATAACTAAACGAACAGTTTAGTTGTTAAAGGCCAACCCAACTTATTTCTTACATTCAGCTTTCAGATAAAAATCATGCACAGAAAAAAGCCGGACGTAGATGTTATTATGGATGTTTTGGATGGTGCTCTTGCCACCAATCCTAACTCTGCTTTTCTTCAAAGCCTGCGGCAGCAATACATAGAAAGAGGCGGATTGAGTAAAAAACAGCTTCAGGGTTTGCATGCCAAAGCCTCTAAATCAAAGTCCATCGCTGCAAACAAACTAGCTACGCTGGAAGCCGAAATTTTAAAAAGACCGAACCGTTACAAATCTGAAAAACCGGCCACCGCACCGCTGTACTCTAAAGATGAAAAAACAGGAAACTTAATAGCCGAAATTTTAGCAAAATATCCCCGGCACAAAAGAGTGTCATTCTTTAAAACCAGGTACGAAAATAACGAAGTGCTTTCCTCAATAGAAATAGCAGAGTTAGAAAAGTTTTATAAGCTGCTTATATTAAGCAACTGAATATTGGTTTGCAGTATGTGAACGATACACCTCATTATCGCTGATTTTTATTTCGATAAAAAAGATTAAATTGTAATTGCAATTTATCAATCCCTCACTGCACCCCAAAGACTACTTTCTCCGCTCCCAACGGAACTTTAATTTATTCACCACAAAAACTTTTTTATGAAAAGAACGATCGTTTGCTTAATAAGCATGCTTTTGCTATTAGGCACTGCCTCTCAAGCACAAAAGAAAGTGGCTGCAAAAAAAATGAATGACAAAAACATGAATCTCAAACAGATGACCTGGAGTACCAAGTCAAATGCAGCAAAAGAATTAGCACTTGAAGGTGCAAAACACGAAATGAACGCAGAATTTGAACAAGCCTATGACAAATTTATGAGCGCCATAAAACTGGATCCGAACTTTACGCAGCCACTTACTTTTTTAGCTACCCTGACCAATGGTGAAACAAGAAAAATGTATGCTAAAAGAGCCATAGAAAGTGCTGTCAACAAAACCGAAGGTGAAAAATTATTTGCCAGCTTGGTTGATGAAAATAAAACGCAGGAAGAAAGAAGGGACATTTGGGCAAAGTTGCACGAGATGTATCCCGATGGTGGAATGATTGGCTACTTTTATGTAGTAACCCGGGCTACACCAGATGAGAGTTTTGCAGCAGCGCAGGACTATCTTCAAAAATTTCCAGACGTGCCTGCCATGAATAACATAATGGGCTACTACTACATGAATGAGAAAAAAGATTACGACATGGCTAAAAAGTATTTTGAAAAATATATTGAAATGTATCCCGAAGGCTCTAATCCTTACGATTCTATGGGCGAATTTTATGCTATAACAGGCGATGCCGCCAATTCGGAAAAATATTATGCGCTTTCGCTGGAAAAATACCCTTTTACCAACAGTTCGGTAGCTGCCTTAAAAAAATTTGCTGACGATAAAAAGAAGAACACAGCAAAAAAAGAATGAAGAATTTGTTTATTAATTAGCCCTCATCACTAAAAATGATGAGGGCTTTTTTTATAAGACTGGCGCCAATCAACAACCAATACCTGAGCCCTGAAGCCTGTTCTTACGGCGTATCATTTATTTTTACTTTACAACCAGAGATTATGAAAAAAATTTCGTGGGGCATTATTGGCTGCGGTAATGTAACAGAAGTAAAAAGTGGTCCGGCATTTAATAAGGTTGCCAACTCCGAACTTGCAGCGGTAATGAGACGCAATGCAGAAAAAGCAAAAGATTTCGCACAACGTCATGGCGTGGGCAAGTGGTATAGTGATGCGAATGAACTGATCAATGATAAAAATGTAAATGCTGTTTACATTGCTACACCTCCAGCATATCATGAAGAGTTGGCATTGATGGCAATAGCTGCAGGCAAGCCGGTTTACATCGAAAAACCCATGGCCTTAAATGCAGCATCGGCACAACGTATAGCAAATGCGGCCATCGAATCAAAAATAAAGGTTTGCGTCGCCCATTACCGACGTCAACAACCTTTGTTTAAAAAAATTAGATTCCTGCTTGATCAGGGAATTATTGGCAAAGTGCAGACAGTGCAGCTGGAATTCATTATGCCACATAAAGCTTCCATGATAGCTCAAACGGAAGAGCCATGGCGTCTTAACCCTGCTATTTCGGGCGGCGGGCTTTTTCATGACCTTGCGCCTCACCAATTAGATCTTATGTATTATTTTTTAGGAACGCCTATAAAAGCAAACGGTATTGCCGCCAATACGGCAGCGTTGTACAGCGCAGTTGACACCGTGAGCGGGCAAGTGCTTTTTGACAACAATATTTTGTTCAATGGCTTCTGGTGTTTTGCTTCTGCTTTGATGCCAAAGAAAGATCATTGCGTTATTACAGGATCAAAAGGAACGATACGTTTCAGCATTTTTGATCCGGCGCCATTGACCGTCGTAACAGCTAATGAAGAACAAAATTTTTATTTCGATACACTGCCCCACGTACAGCAGCCAATGATTGAAAGTGTTGTTCGATATTTTCTTGACGAATTACCTAATCCTTGCAGCGCAGAAGATGGTGTAATAGTGATGAAATTAATTGATGCGCTTACTACCAATAAAAGTGACTGTTTTAGCCATATTTCATCTATGCAATAACTCCCTTCGCCTTTCAATATTTGCTATTGAGCCAAATGAAATGCTAAAAACTGCTGGTTTTTACACTAAGCTGTAGATTTATAGTAAACAAATTCCTATTCACCACGTCTTATAAAAAAACCATTATGGATACCTGCATTACAATTTGGGAAATGGATTTAGAACCTGGTTCCATCTCCATCACACGGGAAGAAATTGCTACCGGACCATCTGAGCCTTATACCCTCGATTGGGAGAGCATCAACTGGAACTAAACCCGATTTCGTAATTCTACGAAATTTTCTTTTCGTAATCTTCCGAAAGAACAAAACCTTTTTAAGTAAAATCCATAAGCCCAAAATTGGCTAAAACTGCTCTTGTTTCAGGGCTTATGTAATTATAGTTTTGTGTCAGAAGTTGATTGATAGTATATCAATCCGTTCAATGTCCTAAAAACCGTCCAGTAAGTTTTTGTAAATCCATATCCAAGAAAACCAATCCAATATCAGTCAACTTCTATTTATCCTTATCCCTGAATAACCTGATCCAACTGCCTTCTGAGAACCACCGTAATTCCTTTGAAAACCCCTTTGATCCTATCCGTTGAAAGCCGTTGCTAATCCAATTGATTAACCAATTTGTTTGATTATGTGTGCATTGTTTGGAAGGCTTCCCAAACGGATCCTTATTATTGATGATGACATTGACCTTCTCATGTTGCTGGAGCGCCGCTTAGACAAAGAGGGCTATGCCGTAGAAACAGCAGCCAGCCTGGGCGAAGCTGAAGAAGTGTTGCCACAATTTCTACCTCATCTTGTTTTGCTTGATATTAATGTAAACGGTGAAGATGGCAGAAAGCTTTGCTGGAAATTGAAAAATGCAAAAGGAGAATCCGCTATAAAAGTGATTATTATTTCAGGTTACGACTATAGCACGGGACGTGCCTTGCTATTCGGCGCCGACGATCTTTTACCCAAGCCTTTGCATACCGGTTACCTGCTGCATAAAATTGAAACGGCTTTAGAGCCGGAAATGAATTCAAATCCAGGGCCGCTATCGGATATGCTAGGCGGGGCCGGGTAAATGAATATCAAATTGCTTCTGGTAAAATATTTCATGCAACCCTACAATAGCGGCTATTTGTTAGTGCTTAGTTCACAAGCATAGAATATTCCATGCCAACAAAACATCTGCGCTATTTTTGAGCCTTAAATAGATTTGTTATGAAGTTGGTTTCTTACCTCAAAGAAGAGCATGATCAATTAGCAATTTTGGTAGATGGCTTATTGTATGACATGGATTTGATTCACCCGGATTTACCTAATTCAATGGGCATGTTTCTAAATTATTGGGAAGATGTATTTCCAGTGGCGCAAGGCGGCGTGTTAATGATACAAGAAGAAAAAATTGCAAAAAGAAAAGGCATACCCTATGACAGTGTGCAGGTTTTAGCACCTGTCCCTTTTCCTACTTCTTGTCGCGATGGTTATGCTTTTCGCCAACATGTGGCTGCTGCCAGGAGAAACCGCAAGGTGGAGATGATACCTGAGTTTGATCAGTATCCCATTTTTTATTTTACCAACCACCATAGCATCAAAGGGCCCGGAGAAGTAGCTTGCATGCCCGATCATTTTGAAAAATTAGACTTTGAGCTGGAGGCCGCCATTGTTATTTGCAAACACGGAAAGAATATTAAAGCAGCAGAAGCGGGTGAGTATATTGGCGGTTTAATGATTATGAACGACTTGAGTGCAAGACGCCTGCAAATGGAAGAAATGGCGTTGAACCTTGGACCGGCGAAGGGAAAAGATTTTGCCACCACTATTGGTCCGTGGCTGGTAACATTGGATGAGTTGCAGCAGTTTGAAACAGCCGCCAAAGAAGGCCACACAGGTAAAGGCTGGAATTTAAAAATGAATTGTAAAGTAAATGGTGTGCAGGTTAGTGAAGGCAATTTGGCTGACATGGATTGGACCTTTGCAGAGATTATTGAAAGAGCTTCTTACGGTGTTGATCTTTATCCCGGCGATATAATTGGAAGCGGCACAGTTGGCACCGGTTGCTTTTTAGAATTAAATGGAACAGGAAAATTAAATGATATTAATTACCAGGAGCAATGGCTGAGAGATGGCGACATTGTAGAAATGGAGATAGATGGGTTGGGAACTTTAAGCAATACAATTGTTGCTGAAGAAACGGATTGGAGTATCCTGAAACAAAAAAAGCAGAAATAAAAGAGTCTTCAAAAAAATTGAAGACTCTTTTATAGCGGTTTAAAATCCTCATTTACATCATCTACTCCTGGCTCACACTTTCACCTTATTCATCTTTCTTACCGGCGCATTGCCTTTGTTTTTTACCTTACCGAGAAAAGAATCTTTTACTTTCAGGTTTTTTTCGGCATTTACTTCGGCGCTGCCAATACCTGTGTTCTCTATATTCATGGTTTGCACTACAAAATTTTCGGCTTCCAAAGAACCGACGCCCGAGTTTTTGAAAACAGCATCCTGTGCCTTGCCGCTCAATTTCACATTGCCAACACTTTTATTTTTCAGGTCAATTTTATTGGCAGTTAATTTCAAATCCACATTACCAACGCTTTTGTTTTCCATAATCAAGTCATCAAAAGATAATTGCTCTTCCGAAGCCACATTTCCCACGGTGCTCAGTTCCATTTCATTTAGCTTTTTGAACGTAACATAAACCTTCATTTTATTTTTCGACTTCAGGTTTTTGTGTTCCAGCTTTTTCATGTCAATGACGAGCTTACTGCCTTCGTTGCGTACCTGAAATAAATCTTGCAGGTTTTCATCTGCTTCTACTTTTACAGTTTCTTTATCACCTTGCGATAATTTCAACTCATAAATACCGCTGGCCTTCAAAGCATCAAAAGAAGAAACAGGAATTTCTTTTGTAACGAGGTTTCCATTGCCTTCAATAGTTTCATTTTTTTCCTGCGCCCTGGATGCCGGATTTAGCGCTAAGCCAGCTAAGGCCATTAAAAGAACTTTTCTCATACTGATTGATTTAAGGTTTTACTTGTTGACGAAAGTTTTCGTATAACGAATGTAGTCCCAAAGATGTTACCAGGATGTTTTCATTTGTTATCAACGGTTAAATGCAATTTTGAAAGGCACGCCTCCGGGAACATTATAATCATAATTTTTAACCTGCCTATTGCTACAACCACTGTGTTTACTACATTTGCTTTGATGGAATACAATACAACCAGAAATTATTTGACGATGAAGGAGTATGGCCGCCATATACAAAAAATGGTGGAGCACCTAATGACGATTGAAGATAAAGAACGCCGCCAGCGACAGGCACAAGTGGTGATTGAGCTGATGGGCTTTTTAAACCCTCATTTGAAAAATGTGGAAGACTTCCGTCACAAGCTTTGGGATCACCTCTTTTATATAAGCGATTTTAAGCTGGATGTCGATAGCCCTTATCCCATCCCTCAAAAAGAAACGTATAAGGTAAAGCCGGAACCGATTCCGTATCCCAAACGTTATCCTAAATATTCGCATTTGGGTAAAAATTTGGAGTTAGTAATTACCAAGGCTTTAAAAGAAGAAAATCCGGAAAAGCGCCAGGGCTTTGCCAACGCCATTGCTTATTATATGAAGCTGGCGTATAACAACTGGCATAAAGATGTGGTGCATGACGATGCCATTCAAAGTGAACTGACCAACATTACCGAAGGCCAGCTGGAATTTACCAACACGCCTTACGTAAAAGCTTACCGGCCTTCGCAAGACCGGGATAGGGATCGTGGCGGCTACGGCAGGCAACAGCGTGGAAAGTTTCAAAACAACCGTGGTGGCGGCGGTAGTGGCAGCCGCAATGACAAACGTGGTGGCGGGCAAAAATTTGGTAAAAAAAGATTTTAGTACTTCAGAAATCTTTTGCCTTAGCCAAGTATTACACCTATGCTTTGGGGATACGTTTTTGCCGACAATCAATCGTATTTCTTGTACTTACGTCTGCAATTATGAGTACAGCTACGGACAAATAAAAAACACTTCCTACTTTATCTGTTTCTATTAAATCGCTCAAAAAGTTTACGGTGCAGATCATCACTAAAATGGCCGAAACAGCAGCAATGGTTGTTTTCCAAAACTGTTCGCGTGTTCGATGATAAATTTTTTGAGCATACCAAAATAAGGAGCCTAGTAGTAATAAAAACAATAACAGCCCAACAAAACCTTGTTCAATAATCAACAGCAAAAAATAATTGTGAACAGTTGAATGTTCTTCATTTTTGCTCACCCAGGTTTTAAAGGCAGGAACAGCATAGCTTTTATAATTTTCATAAAAGG
>JBQCHB010000085.1:0-2515 GCA_051955075.1 Flavisolibacter sp. | reverse complement strand
TATTATTTCAGTTTCAACTTTAAATATTCACCAATCAATATTGCTGTCGGATAAGAAACTACTTCCTCCATTTTAGCATGTTCCGATAGTTGCTTTGCAAATAAAGTGACTTCAGGATGATTTTCCGCCTTTGATGCTTTCAACAATTCCTGCAAGGCTGCTTCTATTTGTTTATGCTCTGCAAGCATTTCAGGAAGTTCTGATTTTAGTTTGTCAGTCATCGCTATAACCGGCTTCATCTCCGCAGATACTTTTCCTTCTGCAAGCCTGGGTAGTAATCCCAAAGGCGGTAATGCATATTCTTCTTCCTTTACAAAATGCGGGTGCAGCACTTCAGCAACTACTTTTGCCGCTTCACCGGTTTTACCGGAAAGTTCTGTTGCATGTTTGAGCATTTTGTGAAGTTCTTCATGCTCGGTGTGGAGCGCGGTGGGTGTTTTAAATTCCATGATTTTTATGTTTTAAACAGTAACACTAAAGAGATACCCTACAAGGGTAGATAATCCCATTGCAATAATCCCCCAAATCACAATTCTAATAATTGGTTTCAGTACACCTGCGCCTCCGGATTTTCCTGATACCCCACCAAGTATTATTAGAGAAATGATAGTAACTCCATAAAGGAAATACTCCATATTCTTTACGGGGGCAACCAGGGTAACGATAAGGGGTAAGATTCCGCCTGCGATAAAAGCTGCTGCTGAAGCAAAAGCTGCCTGGAAAGGTTTTGCCTGGCTTACCTCATTAATACCTAATTCGTCCCTGGTATGTGCTCCCAAAGCATCGGCTTCGGTTAATTCTTTAGCTACCTGCTCTGCCGTTTCTTTTTTTAAACCCCTTCTTTCATAAATCTCGCCTAAAATTTTCAGTTCATTGTCAGGCATGTCTATCAGTTCCTGTCTCTCTCTTTCAATATCAGACTTTTCAAGGTCTGATTGAGAACTAACAGAAACATACTCTCCGGCAGCCATAGATAATGCACCGGCAACAAGGCCTGCAATAGTCGCCAATAAAATAGGTTCCCTGGTTGAACTTGCTGTCGCCACACCAATAGCAAGACTTGCGATAGAGATAATACCGTCATTTGCCCCCAAAACGGCGGCTCTTAACCAGTTGCTTCTGTGTATGTAATGGCTGTCTAAATAATTGTCTATTGTAATCATTCTTTTCTGGTTGTCATTCCGGACCGCTAACGATTGGTAGTTGCAGAGCTTTCGGAGTTCGTCATGTCCGTTTTCTCTGGCTGCAGGGATGATGCAGCGTTAGAATTGATTTCTGTATGCCTTATTTGTCCGCCTAAATATCCCGTTCTGGCTATTAAACCGAAACTAATAAGTGAGATGAATAAAGTAACTACAGCAATGGCTCTTGTAAATTTAGATTTCCTCGAAGTAAGAAAAATTCCAACAACAGAGGCAATACCTAATACAATCAGTGATATTAAAGCAATCATCGAAAAATCTTCGTGTTGCTCCATTAAATTTTTTGAAACTCCTGCAATATTCTCAACAGTTTCTTCCGCTGCTTCGCCTGTCAGATAGGCAATGCCAGCCCCAATTGACGAAATAATAAAAAGAAGGTATGCGGCGATTTTCGTTTGATTACTCTTTTTCCATAGCCCATAGGCTAATACAAGTCCACCCAATATTGAACCGAAAATCGGCAGATGGGTTATCAATAGATGTATGTGTGTCTGGTCCATAATGCTTTTTTTTAAAGTTCATTTTTCACGGTATCGCTCGTATGTTCTCCGTAGCCCTATAAATAAAATTCGAAATAAAACCCAGGGATAGCCTAATGCCTGGCTTGAATTTTTTCTTAAAAATAAATCAGAACAGAGGCCGGAAAGATGATGACAATCAGTATAATAGCTGACACCCGTTACCAGGCTTTGCCCCTATTTTTGCAGGATAAGAAAAGAGTTAAGTTATCAGTTCATGGATCTATGCGCGTTGTTAGAAGTGACACCTTTTCAAAAGGTGTCACTTCTGAGGTATGCGCGTTAAAGGTATAACCGGAGTTGATGACTTTGGGGTATTAACGTATTGGACGATTTAGGAGAAATGAAGTATGACTTCGTACTGATGTTGGTGATGGCCCACCGCATAAGCAACTGGTTTATTGCAACCAGTAAACCAACAAAAAAGGAAGAATTTCGTTTTATATATCAATTTATTTTTTACCTTGAAACGCTTTTGAGTTTTCTACAAGGAGAAAACTAACTGTGAGAACGGACGATTTGATTTGGATTAACTGCATTTTAAAAGCTTTGATATACTTTAATTATAATAAAAACAGCCAATTTTAAAAACTGAATTGATGGAAGAACAGCCAGCGTACCGGCAGGCAGGTATATGAACGAAATAGGAAAGTGTTGAAAATCAATTGTAAGGTTTTTCCTGGGGAGGTGGTTTGTTTGGTATAATATTGTGTTAGCTGCCATAAAATGTACCAAAACTCTTAAATTAACTAAGTGAAAATAAAAGATATACATTTAAAAAATTTCAGGTCCTTT
>JBQCHB010000084.1:0-8828 GCA_051955075.1 Flavisolibacter sp. | reverse complement strand
ACTCATGAAGCTCCTCAATCTTTCCTGCGTCGATAAGCCGTTTTGCAAGCATAGAAACCACCCTGCACACGTATTCTTTTGGCTGGAGGCTGTTAAGAAATGCCACAGATCCTGCAACACCATTTATATTAAAGTGCGTATACGCGAATTCCAGAATATCCTGCTCACTGAGTTTTTCTTCGTGCGAATAATCGTCCTCTTCTGTTTTTTCTTTTTTAAAATAGATCGATAGCCAGTTCGCTGCGGCACGCAAATAGCCTCTTGCTTCACCTTTGTATTCTGAAATAGCGGATAATAGAGATGCTGTGTAAATATTTTCCGATCCATCCCAACCGCTTCGCAATTTGGTTTTAAAAGCAATTTCCTGCACTTTTTCCTTTCCTTGAAGAACTGCAAGAAGGTCAAGGTTGTTTTTAAAAAGAAAAAATTGCCGATTATTGCCTGCCACTTCTTCCCCCGCCCGCATGCCAAGTTGAACAGCATCTTTGAGTTTTTTTGACTTCAGCGCCGCAATAAATGCAAAACGCAACCTAAAAATTCTAACATTCCGTGCATCAATTGGATTGCTGTCAGGTAGCAGATCGTCGGACAATGCGATTTTTATCAGTTTGTCGTACTCTCCGGCCTGCAGGTATAGTTGTGGAAGAACCTCTGCCACATATGTCGAATCGGTTGCAAGTGGTTCCAGTCGGGAAATATAGGCTAGATAATTTTCCTTGTCGGCAAGGTAGGTTTTACGGAACCAGGTTTCTGTCGGCTCGTCTCTGAATTGTACGGAGCTATCGCTGATCCATAATGGCCTGCCCAAATCAGCTACGAAACTTTTTATTGCATCAATGGACACGCCAGCAGCACTTGCCAAGATCGAAATAGGTATATGTGGCGGAAGGCTTGCAAGGCCAACGCAAATGGCGTTGATGGTTTCCTGAAAGTTAGGAGTTTGATGTTCTTTGATTTTCAAAACGGCCGCACGCAACTGTTGTTCGATCTGCATTTCTACTGTCATCGGATTGGGCCCGAAAGATGAAAGCAACTCGGTAACTGATCGATGAGACGCCGCAAGTGCATTTGCCTGCACCCTTGGATTTCCACCCGTTAAACGATAAAATTCAATACCGTCGTTTACAGTAGCAGTTGGAAAGTAACGCTGCAGATTGTGAAGTGATTCTATTTCGGAAAAAGGCTTCAATTCAAGCGATAAAATATTGTCATTTGGTTTTAGAAGATGTCTACGTTCTGTCCGGCAAAACATAATCAGTTTGCATCCCGGCGGCATTTTTTCGCGCAAAAGCTCTTGCGCAAAGCAGTTGTCTTTAAATTCTTCAGCTGCCATTTCTGCATTATCTGCTGCGTCAATTACGATAAAAAGCTGTGATCGCTTATTTACTTTTTTCAAAGCATTAACAGCAGAATCTATTCGCTGCAAAAAGCTTCTTAAAATCTCATCATCATGTGTTGTGTCAAATACCAAGATGGGTTGACAGAAGCCCTCTGTTGCAAGTTCATTTGCAATTTGCACAAGGGCGTCGCGGTATCTGTGTCTGAATGAGCTCCTATTTCGATAGCTGCCTGTTCCGAAGCAATCGTAGGCGACAGTGAATGAATATTCAGGAATAGAGGTTATGAGGTGCCTGCAAAAAACGGTTTTACCAACTCCGCCTGCAGCATGGACAATAACAGGGTTTTCCGATTCGCTTATGGAACGAACCATACAAGCGTATTGTTCCCGTTCAATCATTTTATCGAGGTTTTCCCAAAGCGGGGGCGCTGGAAAAAGAGCCCGATCATTTGTAAACCCAAATCTTTTCAGTACCTCTTCACGATTAACAATATGATCGCTGTGAGGAAGTACCTTATCTTGAACCATACTGGTCAACGCTTCAGACTGGGTACTTTTGACAGAGCCAGCAACTAATTGCGACAACTCGACACGCAGTTCGGTATTCTGAATGTTGTAATCGCCTTCACCATCCTCAACACTGAGAAGCGCACAAAACTCTGCAAGCCTTTTTCCTTTAAGTTTTGTATAGTTCTCAAGTGTCTCTCGAAAACGTGATTCAACAACTTCACCCATCGCCATGTAAACCAATTGATCCTTGAGAGTATTATCTACTTTCCTGTTAGTAATAATGCTGAAGGATATGGAAACAGGATCTTTTCTTTTTTTGCGTTCATGCTGGCGAAACCTATCAGCAAACCCTTCAAGCGTTTGCTTCATCTCAGCCAGTTTCATAGGTTTTTGACCACGTACAGTGGTATGCTTTAGCTGATAGTATTGTATGCTTTTCTCATCGTCTGCTGTCTCTGAGTATTCTGAAACATCTATCACATATTCTCCTGCCTTCTCTCGCTCATTCGATCCCTCAATAACAATGCTTTTCAATTCCGTATTGGGGTAAAGCAGTCGTAAACACCTTCTCGCTGCCCACCTATAGTGGAAAACATCTCCTGCGCGTGAATATGATACTAATTGGTTATTCAAGTCTTCTGTTCATTTTTACATGAATAGCAATGTAAGTCTTCTAAGCATCAAAAATATATTTTACACCAATACAAACTCAGCAGCTTAGAATGGCTTTAAAATAACTACACTTTGTGACAAGCGCTAAAACCCGCTAGATTATGAATAAACAAATTAAAGTAAGCAAGACAAAAGTGGGTCTGCTCGATCTCGCAAAGCAGTTCGGACGTTCTTACAAGTCCGTAAGGCCTTCGACGAATCCAGAGACAATTTTACTGCTTTAAGAAGCCCAATGATGCTTACGGAGAAACTGCCATTCAAGAAGCCAGACGCTATGAGTCCAAAATAAAAAAGAAATTAGGAGCGCATCGAAAAAGCAATGCTATAATTTACGGCTGATCAACTACCTTACAAACTTTCCAACTTTTCCCTGCAATACTCCTTATACTTCTTTAACGCCAGGAGCGTCGCCGTTAACCCATCGCCATTAGCTGACAGAGAGGCGTCAGTATCATAAATGCGGACATCAACCGCCTTTTTAGCCACGTAATATTTTCTCAGGAAGAAATAAGACTGCCGTTCATGCCAATCCTCGCTATAGCACTTAATGAAGGCGTGGCCAACAGCTGCAAACCGCTCCAACCTTTCGTACTCCCTTGTCCAAAAATGAAATATGAGATTTGCTTCTTCTGGCTGAAAGAGTACGGAGTGATACACAAAATTGTAATACTCAATTTCAGCGGTGATCTTTGGCTTCTGGGTTTTGAAAAAGTGGATCTCGCTTTCTTCTGAATCAAAATGATGATGCCGAAGCTTTTTGCTTAGTTCCATCCATGCGCTAACAGCAAGCCTAAAGCAATGTTCTACTTTCTCAACACAGGAAAGCTTTTCTTGTTTACATGCTGCTATATCATCTTGCAAATTATGATACAAGCTTTCGCAGTAGTGCTCCATGGGCTGGTTTTGGTTAAAAATCAGGAAGCAGTAGAAACTGCCTCCGCGGCAAGGAGCTTAGCCCCTTACGAGTTCAAGACGCACATGAGAATTGTATGCAAGCTGCCTTTGACTTGTATAGGCAAACTATAACCCCACCTTTCCCACCAGGTGGAAAGGGCTATACAACCCGGACAGCAATGGTATAAGACAGGCAACAGAAGAAAAAGAACTAAAGGCTGAAAAAAATAAAGTGATAAACACCTGTATGTCAAAAAAAAATTCAGTGTTTTAGTTCCTACCTGCTATTTAACTGTCTTTATATAGAGTCTTACTCGGGTGAAATTTTTACCTTAATAGTATGAATGAAGCGCTGAACGAAAACAACACCGGGCAAATAAAGGGAGCTGACCGCGTTGGCTATCTTATTTCCGGTTATATACAAAACACCTTAACCGAACGGGAAAGGGACGAACTGGATGAATGGGTAACCGCCAGCGAGGAAAACATGCAGCTGTTTGCCGAACTGACAGATGAAAAAAACATTGAAAAAGGACTAAGAGAAAGAGGGCTATACAACGCAGAAGAAGCAGTGCAACGCCTGAAGACCAGGATAAGCACGGGCAAGGAAAAAAAGCTTGCAAAGAAAGTCCGCCTGTTTGCTTATGGCATTGCTGCTTCCCTATTGATCATCGCAGGCGTTTTGTTTTTGACGCCTGTATTTTTAAAAAAGAAAACAACAGCCACCATTGCAGCACAAGCGCCTGACTTGTTACCCGGCACTGATAAAGCCACACTCACATTATCGAATGGAAAAACAATTGTGCTGAACAGTGCTACAGGAAATATTTTACATGAGGATGATTTAAACGTGATCAACCTCGATGGAAAAATCAGTTATGAAGGAAAAACCAACGAGATAGCCTATCACACTTTAACAACACCGAGGGGTGGCCAATATAAGCTTTTGCTGCCCGATGGAACAGCCGTGTGGCTAAATGCCGCTACATCCTTAAAATACCCCACGGCCTTTACAGGCAATGAACGGGTAGTGGAACTAAACGGCGAAGGATACTTTGAAGTAGCCAAAGACAAAACGAAACCTTTTCGAGTAAAATTGAAAAATAATGCCGTTGTAGAAGTGCTGGGTACACATTTCAACATCATGGCTTATGATGATGAACCGTACATTAAAACAACACTGGTGGAAGGCGCTGTTAAGATGCAGCAACAAGCTTCCAGTGCGGTGCTTGCGCCGGGGCAACAGGCAGGGCTGGACGCAAACGGGAAGATCACCGTTCGTAAAAACATTGACACCGATAACGTTATTGCCTGGAAAAATGGTTTGTTTGAATTTAAAGATGAACCGATAGAACCCATCATGCGGCAGGTAGCCAGGTGGTATAATGTTTCGGTGCGGTACGAGGGAAAAGTAACAGATCACTTCAATGCCAGTATAGAGCGCAGTGTACCAGTATCAAAGCTTTTTAAATTGCTGGAAATGACCGACAGGGTGCATTTTACCATCAAGGATAAAACCATAATTGTTCAACCCTAAAACTATTGCCTATGCTTTAAAAAAGCGCCCAATAAAAAACCGCCTCGTATTGCGGACGAAGCGGCGATGTATGGGCCATCAATAGGATTCAATCTGTGCGGACTGAAACATTATTATTAACTAAACCCAACTTATCAAAGGTATGGAATTCAAAGTTCTTTGCACCACCCCACCTGGTGGTGCAATTGTAGCCCCTGCCGTTACTGACAAGGCCACCTTCGGCACAACCAGCAAAAAGAATTCAACGCGAAAAATCTTGCTGACTATGAAACTCATCATACTATTCACGACTGTTGTTTGCCTGCAGGCCTGGAGCACCGGGCATGCACAATCCATTTCATTATCATTGAAAGCAGCACCCCTGGAAAAAGTATTTTCGGAGGTTCGGAAGCAAAGCGCTTACCGTTTTGTTTACACAAAAGAAGAATTGTCAGCGGCTCACCCTGTAAGCATTGACGTGAAGGCTGCCACCATTGAGCAGGTATTACAAATCTGCTTTTTGGATCAGCCTCTCTCCTACACTATTGTAGAAAATCATGTGATCGTTAAAAAGAAAAAAGATGTAGCCGGTAATTCCGCCATTGCTTTCCCAACTATTACTGTAAAAGGCCGCATAGTAAATGAGAAGGGGGAACCACTGGAAGGCATCAGCATAAGGATAAAAGGAACTGACAAAGGAACGAGTTCGGATGCGAAAGGCATTTTTGAATTGAAAGACGTAGATGAAAACAGTGTACTAATTTTTAGCGGGGTAAACGTAGAAACGCAGCAGGTAAACCTTAATGGCCAAGCGGCACTCACCGTCTTTTTGCAAACAAGAGTTATAGAAAATGCCAGTGTAACCGTGAAAGTTAATACGGGCTACCAGGAACTGCCAAGAGAAAGATCGACGGGTTCTTTTGTCCAGATCAATAACGAACTGTATAACCAGCAGGTAGGCACAAATGTTTTGTCAAGGCTGGAATCCATCACAAATGGATTGTCGGTTTCAAGGAAGATAAATTCAAACGGGCAGATGCTGATCAGGGGATTGAGTACCATCAATGCTCCAAAAGAGCCCCTGATTGTAATAGATAATTTTCCTTATGATGGAGACATCAACAACATTAACCCCAACGATATAGAAAGTGTAACAGTATTGAAGGATGCGGCAGCAGCTTCTATTTGGGGCACCAAGGCAGGCAATGGAGTCATTGTATTAACAACAAAAAAAGGCCGCTTCAACCAGCCTTTGAGGATCGAAGCCAGTTCCAACGTCACTGTAGGACAAAAGCCAAACCTGCATTATTTAAAAAATATTTCTTCGTCGGATTTTATTGACGTGGAGCGTTTTCTTTTTGACCAGGGTTTTTACGAGGGCCTGGAAACAGACACCTGGAGCATGCCTCCGCTGTCGCCTGTAGTGGAGCTATTGATCGCGAAACGGGATGGCCTTATCTCCGCGTCGGAAGCTGACAGAAAAATTAACGCCTTACGAGGGTTGGACGTTCGTGACGACTACAACAAATATTTATACAGCACTGCTATCAATCAACAATATGCAGTGAATGTGAGGGCAGGCGCTGATCGTTTTGCATGGTTGTTATCGGCAGGCTATGATAAAAACATCAGCGAGCTTTCTGCCCGTTATGATCGTCTGAATTTTAGGTCTGAGAATACATTCCGGCCAATAAAAGATCTTGAGATTGCTGCAGGCATCAGTTTCACACAAAGCAAAACCACTAACGGGAAACCGGGATATGGCGATATTTCTACTGCCGTGGGCGTATTACCGCCTTACACAAAATTTGCTGACGACAATGGCAATCCTTCAGCTGTTTATAATACCTACAGGCAAACATTTTTAGACACCATTGGCGGCGGCCGATTGTTAGACTGGAAATATTATCCTTTGGAAGATTATAAATCGGTTGATAATAAAACGGCGCTGCAGGACATCGTTGCTAACATAGCCATCACTTATAAAATTTTCAATTTCCTGAACCTTGATTTGAAATATCAATATGAAAATCAAAAAATTGATAACCGGCTGCTCTATGGTAGGAATAGTTTTTTCACCAGGGACCTGGTGAACCGTTATTCGCAAATTGATTATTCAACAGGCGACGTTCAGTATGCGATTCCAAAGGGCTCCATACTGGATGTGAGCACCGGGAACCTGAACTCGAATAATGTAAGAGGCCAGCTCAACTTTTCAAAAAAATGGAGAAGACATGATGTTATTGCGCTTGCAGGCGGAGAAGTAAGAGACGCTGTATTTACGTCGAATAACCATAGAACCTACGGATATAATGACGACATTTTAACCTATTCCAATGTAGATTATGCTAATACCTACCCGATGCTAGTTCCTGCCTATGACGATTACATTCCCAACCCGGATGATTTTGACAGGAAGGAAAACCGCTTCGTTTCTGTTTTTGCAAATGCCGCTTATACCTATAATGAAAAATATACTGTTTCCGCAAGCATGCGCCGGGACGGTTCGAATCTTTTCGGCGTGTCGACAAATCATAAATGGAACCCTTTGTGGTCCGCAGGATTAAGCTGGGATATTTCGAAAGAGTCATTTTACAGATTCGCTTATCTGCCTTACCTAAAATTAAGAGCGACTTATGGCTTTAGCGGGAACGTAGACCAAGGAATTCCTGCGTTGACCACTATCAGTTATTTAAATAACTCCCCTTATACTTTTACCCCTACGGCCAAGTTTACCCAATTTGCCAACCCTGAATTACGGCCCGAAAAAGTAGCCATGTTAAATGTTGGTCTCGATTTTAAAACTACAGGGAACAGAATTTCAGGAAGCATTGAATACTATCATAAAACCGCCAGCGATCTTTATGGCACATCGCCCATCGATTACACCGCCGGCCTGGGAACGCCTACCATCACCAAAAACGTTGCGAAGATGAAGGCAAGGGGCATGGATATAGAACTCAATTCAATAAATATTGACAAGACATTTAAGTGGACTTCAAACCTCAACCTTAATCTTTATAAAGATGCAGTGGCTGCCTATTATTTACCCTCTTTACAAGGATACAATTTTATCAACAATGGACAAGGTGTAGCAGGTATTGCAGGCAAGCCGGTTTACGCTGTCTTTTCATATCAATGGCTTGGCTTAGACCCCACAACAGGCGATCCACTTGGTTCTTATGAGAAGCAGGCCAGTAAAGACTATAGGAGCATTATCAATGATTCCATTCAAAACCTTGTATACAACGGGCCAGCCTTACCAAATTTTTATGGCTCTATTGGTAATACTTTCAGTTGGAGGAACATTTCATTGGTGTTGAGGATCACTTATGAATTCGGTGACTATTTCCAACGAAGCTCGATCAATTATACTTCCCTGTTTAATCAATCCGTCGGCCATTCAGATTTTTCGAAACGGTGGCAGAATGCCGGTGATGAACTTCATACGAATGTACCGTCCATGGTTTATCCAGCTAACAGGAACCGCGATGCATTTTACCAAGGCTCGGAAATATTGGTCGTTAAGGGTGATAACATACGTGTTCAATACATCACCCTGGCGTACAGTTTTCCAAAGCCAAACAAGGCTTCACACTTTCAAAGCTTACAGGCCTTCGTCAACCTGAATAATGTAGGGATTATCTGGAAATCAAATAAAGAAGGAATTGATCCGGCTTACAGGAATGGGATTATTCCACCCGGAAAAACCATTGCCATGGGATTGAAGATCTCTTTATAGTTATTAACCGAAAAATGAAAAAAATGTTTCTCTTCAATATAAAAAAATGCAGCGTTACCTGTTTGTTGGCTATTGCATGCTTATGCGATACCGGCTGCAAAAAATTTCTCGAGGAAAAGCCTGACAATAAATTGGTGGTACCGGCTTCTTTAACG
>JBQCHB010000083.1:0-2804 GCA_051955075.1 Flavisolibacter sp. | reverse complement strand
TGCCGTGAGAAGGGAGAAGTTAAGAGGCAAGAGGCAGGAAGCAAAAAGCAAAAGCAAAAAGCAAAAGGCAGAAGGCAAAAGGCAAGAGGCAGGAGGCAAGTGGTAGAAGTTAGAACGCGTTGCTGCGGTTCGTGTCTTCACGAACCGGTTAAAATAAAATTTCTAAAAAAAGAAACCGGAAGTGGTTGCAACACTTCCGGCGAAATTTTTAGTTATCAATAATACAATCATTCAGGAATGTTCATTGTTTAACCAAAAAAACAAAGTTATGTTTTTAAAGATTTTCCCTGTTCAATCAAAGCAAAAATTAACCAAAGCGCTTTTGATTATGAAACTTACCGCTATTTTAATTTTAATGGCCTGTATGCAGGCAACCGCAAAGACGTACTCACAAAAAGTGACGCTTTCCATGCGCGACGCGCCTTTGCAAAAAGTATTTAAAGCCATTCAAAAGCAAACCGGGTATAATTTTTTATACCCTTACGAGCTTCTGGAAAAAGCGGGTAAAGTAGATGTAAAAGTCTATAATGCACCGCTAAAGGAGGCGCTGCAACAGTGTTTACAAAACACAGAGCTTACCTATTCTATTGTTGATAAAACTATTGTTATCAAAGAAAAAGATGCAGAAAAACCGGCTTCAATTCCTGATGTCGTCCCGGTCATCCCTTTACAGTTAATAACGGGAAAGGTCGTAGACGAAAATGAAAAACCACTTCAGGGGGTTTCGGTCTTAATAAAGGGAAGTTCCCTCGGCACCAGCACCAATGCGAATGGAGAATTTAGTATCGATGTGCCTGATAATTCGTCAAAGGTGTTGGTGTTTTCATTTGTAGGAATGGAAACACAGGAAGTAAATATTTCTGGCAAAACAACAATAAATGTTACCCTTCAACACAGCAATCAGCAACAAAAAGAAATTGTGGTAGTAGGGTATAGCGAAAAAAGTAAAAGCGCCCTAACCAGCGCTGTCACTGTGGTTTCAGGCGATAGGCTGCGCGACGTAACGTCAGGCAACATTGGGGATATGCTACAAGGAAAAGTGGCTGGGTTGCAGGTGGTGAGCAGTTCAGGTGTTCCCGGAGCTGTGCCGGAAATAAGGCTCAGGGGAATTTCATCAGTAAATGCTTCCCAAAGTCCGTTGTTTGTAGTGGATGGGATTATCGGTGGAAACTTTGACCCGAACGATGTGGAAAGTGTAACCGTTTTAAAAGATGCAGGCGCTACCGCCATGTATGGTTCGCAGGCGAATGCCGGAGTTATTATTGTTACCACCAAAAAAGGAAAGCCAGGGAAAACAAATTACGAAGCAAAAGTAACCACAGGCTTTCGTACGCCGGATCTTGGCAAAATGCAAATGATGAATGGAAGTGAGTTGTACAATTACCAGAAGCAATTATACCGCGATTATATTCCGACAGATTCCGGAAATTCTTACAAAATTGACATTCTTAAATTCTATAATGAACGGCCGCTGTCGTTGCGCGATCAGAATTATAACTGGCTCACCACGATTTTTAAACCAGCCTTTATGCAGAATTATTATTTCTCTATTGCGGGCAAAACAGAGAAAAATGATTATTACATGGGCGTTTCTTTTTATGATGAAAAAGGAACATTCCGCAATACGGATTTTAAACGGCTGAATATGCGTGGCAATTCTACCTATCGTTTTAATTCAAAAATTTCTCTCACCAATAATATCAACCTGAATGTTTCCGAAGGCAAAACGTATGACTACAATGATATTTATTATGCTTTTTTAAACCTTCCATGGGACAATCCTTTTGACAGTACCGGTAAGGCAAGATATGTGGATGGTAATTCGCCTTTTAAATGGTGGTCGAGAGATAAAATTAATCCTGTGAACACGATTGATAATTCGAATCATCCTTACAAGGGGGCTGATTTGAATTATGATTTGAATCTCAATATCAATCTTACGTCCTGGCTTACATTTTCCAGCAGCAACCGTATTGCGGCAGCATACAATAAAACCACCAATTATTATTCTCCGACAGTTGCAGGGCAATATCATGGAACCGGATTTTTAGAAGAGCAAAGCATTTTAAATTATGGTTTTATTTCAAATGAGCTGTTGAAGTTTAATGTGAGAAAAGGAAAAAGCAACTTCAGCGGGTTGGCCGGATATGCAGTAAAGGGCAGTAAAACAGAAACTTTAGTCGCTTCCGGGAAGGGACTTCCGCAAGGGCTGAATGTGTTGAATGTAGTAAGCAATAATATTTTGGTGAATGGAAATAATGATGAGTCAATGATTCAATCTTTTATTTCACAATTGAGCTATGATTATGAAAACAAATATTTTTTAACAGGCTCTTACCGCGTAGATGGCTCATCTGCTTTTCCTTCCTCAAAAAGATACGCCTCTTTTCCTGCACTTTCAGCAGCATGGCTGGCAAGCAATGAATCATTTTTCAACAGCAAATCAATTAATCTTTTGAAATTTCGTCTAAGCTATGGTGTTACAGGTACACAGGATATTGGCGCATCAAGGTATTTGGGTTTATATTCTCTTACAAGCCAATATAATTCACAAGGCGCGGCTACTCCATTGCAATTGGCAAGTCCCAATCTTACATGGGAAAGTAAATACCAGGCAAATGCCGGAGTTGATTTGAGTTTGTTTAAAAGAATAGATCTGACAGTTGATGTTTATAATAATGTTACCAAAAATTTATTGCTCCAGGTTTCACAACCCTTGTCCGTTGGCTTTGAACAGCGCTGGGAGAATGTTGGACAAATTGTAAACAACGGAGTAGAAATTAATTTGAACACTATTAATATTC
>JBQCHB010000082.1:0-12602 GCA_051955075.1 Flavisolibacter sp. | reverse complement strand
GCAGCAGGGGCTACCCTTATTTTGTTTACAACAGGGCTTGGAACACCAACCGGTAATCCCATTTGTCCAACCATTAAGGTAGCCACCAATACAGGGCTTGCAAAAAGGATGAGTGACATCATTGACATTGATACAGGAGCCATCATTGAAGGAGAAAAGAGCATTGAACAAATGGGAGAGGAGATACTGCAGTACTGCATCAAAGCAGCCAGCGGAGAAGTAACACCCAAAGCAGTACTGCTCGGACAAGATGACTTCATCCCATGGAAAAGAGGCGTCAGCCTTTGAAAAATGTTGGACAGTGAAAAAATAATGAATGTTTCAATAAACAAAGAAAGTAACACTATGTTTCGATTAGATAATAAAAAAGCGGTTGTAACTGGCGCCGGGAGCGGCATTGGTAAAGCAGTGGCAAAATTATTTGCACAGCAAGGTGCAGAAGTGCATGTAGTTGACCTGAACGAAGAAGCTTCCGACACGACCGTAAAAGAAATTACAGCTGCAAATGGTAAGGCCTTTGCACGACCTTGCGATGTTACTAAACAACAGCAGGTAAAAGATGCCTTCAATAAAATTGGCAGGATTGATATATTAGTAAACAGCGCCGGTGTATCGCATATAGGTAATGTAGAGAACACACCTGAAGCCGATTTCGACCGCATTTACAATGTGAATGTAAAAGGCGTTTACAATTGTTTGCAGGCTGCCGTATCGTTGATGAAGCAAAATAAGCATGGCGTGATTTTAAATCTTGCTTCTATTGCCAACAATGTTGGCCTCCCCGACCGCTTTGCTTACTCTATGAGTAAAGGCGCTGTGTATGCCATGACGCTTTCGGTGGCTAAGGATTATATCAATGAAGGTATTCGCTGCAATTGCATTTCGCCGGCACGGGTACATACACCTTTTGTTGATGGCTTCCTTGCAAAAAATTATCCGGGCAAAGAAAAAGAGATGTATGAAAAACTTTCAAAAACGCAACCGATTGGCCGTATGGCAAAGCCAGAGGAAATAGCTTCACTGATTTTGTTTTTGTGCTCCGACGAAGCCTCCTTCATTACCGGCTGCGACTACCCGATAGATGGCGGATTTATTAAACTGAATAATTAATATGGCCTGGGCGTTTGATACCAATTATCCTTCTATTGAAGATTTAAGAAAAAAAGCAGCGAAGCGAGTACCAAAGTTTGCAATGGAATACCTCGACGGCGGCTGTAATGAAGATGTAAATCTCTATAAAAACACTGCCGAATTAAGGGAGATAGAATTGGTTCCCTATTATCTTACAAATCATTCCGGCTCTGATCTAAAAACGGAATTGTTTGGCCACGTGTATGATGCGCCTTTCGGCATTGCGCCTGTCGGCCTGCAGGGGCTGATATGGCCTAATGCACCGGAGATATTGGCAAAGGCAGCCCTCAAACATAACATACCTTTTGTCCTCAGCACTGTTACCACCTCCAGCATCGAAAGAATAGGCGAACTAACGGAGGGGAGAGCATGGTACCAGTTGTATCATCCCGCAGAAAACAGTTTAAGAGATGACATCATTAAAAGGCTGCAGGCAGCACAATATCCTGTATTGGTCTTACTTTGCGATGTTCCTACTTTTGGCTTTCGTCCGCGGGATATAAGAAATGGCCTGGCCATGCCGCCGCGAATGACGCTGAAAAATATTTTCCAGATCATGGGCAAGCCTAACTGGGCCTTGCAAACGCTTATGCATGGCCAGCCTGAGTTTGCCACGCTAAAACCCTATATGCCTGATAACCTCAACATGAAGCAATTGGGTTTGTTCATGAACCGAACTTTTTCGGGTAGGCTTAATAAAGAAAAGGTTGCGCCGTTGAGAGACATGTGGAAAGGAAAGATTGTGTTGAAAGGCGTAGCCAGCGAAGCTGATACAGAAATGGCTATACAACTTGGATTGGATGGCATCATCGTTTCCAATCATGGCGGCAGGCAAATAGATGCGGGCCAGGCAGCCATTGCATCTTTAAAACCGATTGTTGAAAAGTATAAGGACAAGATAAAAATCATGATGGACAGTGGTGTTCGCAGCGGTCCCGATGTGGCAAGAGCCATGGCTGCCGGCGCCGAGTTTACATTTATGGGAAGATCGTTTATGTATGGCGTTACTGCCTTGGGTAAAAAAGGCGGAGATCATACCATTGCTATTTTAAAAACACAATTGCAGCAGGTGATGGAACAGTTGTGCTGCGAAAGGACAAACAACTTTGGTGCTCACTTGGTGAAATGAATAAAATTTTATACAAATAAAATTTAACTGAACAATCAATTATGAAACTGATCCGATTTAGAAAAGATGGAAAGGAAAAACCAGGGCTTGTCATTGGTGAAAAATATTATGATGCTTCTGCTTTTGGCGAAGACTACAACGAAGCGTTTTTTGAAACTGATGGTTTGAACCGTTTGCAAAAATTCATTGATGAAAATAAAACGCAGTTAAAAGAACTTTCAAAAGACATAGAATTGGCTGCACCATTTCAGCGGCCTTCCAAAATTGTATGCATAGGGCTGAACTACGCTAACCATGCTAAAGAAACCGGTGCTGCCATTCCGCCGGAGCCGGTCATTTTTATGAAATCAACAACGGCATTGGTGGGCCCGAATGACAACATCGTGATCCCTAAGAATTCTGTAAAAACAGATTGGGAAGTGGAACTGGCCGTCGTCATCAGTAAAAAGGCAAGTTATGTTGCCGAAGCCGACGCTATGAATTACGTAGCAGGTTATTGCCTGCATAATGATGTGAGTGAACGGGAGTTTCAACTGGAAAGAAATGGCACCTGGGACAAAGGAAAAGGCTGCGATACGTTCGCACCCATTGGTCCCTTTTTGGCCACAAAAGATGAAATTAAAGACGTGAATAATCTTCGGTTATGGCTCAGCGTGAATGGACAAATAATGCAGGATGGAAATACATCGGATTTTATTTTTAAAATTCCCTTTCTGATCTCGTATGTGAGCCAGTTCATGACCTTACTGCCCGGCGATGTGATTTCTACAGGAACACCTGCAGGCGTGGGTTTAGGTATCAATCCGCAGGTATATTTAAAACCGGGCGATGTAGTTGAATTAGGTATTGATGGTTTGGGACAATCAAGACAAGCTGTGGTTGCTTATGCGCATTGATGCTCACCAGCATTTCTGGAAATTCGATCCGGTAAAAGATGCCTGGATAACCGATAACATGTCTGTTGTCAGGAAAGATTTTTTGCCTGCCGACCTGGAACCTTTACTTACAGAAAACCATTTTAACGGTTGTGTGGCAGTGCAGGCCGACCAGTCCGAAACAGAAACTGATTTTTTAATTCAACTGGCTGCTGAAAATGATTTTATAAAAGGCGTAGTTGGCTGGGTTGATTTGCGTGCTGCCAATGTGAAAGAACGTTTGGAACAGTACAGGCAGTTTGAAATTGTAAAAGGCTTCCGGCATATTTTACAAGGAGAAGCACAAAGGGATCTGATGTTGCAACCGGATTTTAAAAATGGAATTGCAGCCTTGCAATCATTCAATCTCTCTTACGATATACTGATCTACCCCGACCAATTACTATTTGCCAAACAACTGGCAGCGCTTTTCCCTGAACAAAAATTTGTGCTTGATCATTTGGCCAAACCCTATATCAAATTCAAAAAAATAGAGCAGTGGAAAAATGATCTGCAGGCAATAGCGCAACATGAAAATGTATATTGTAAATTATCGGGCATGACAACAGAAGCGGATTGGCAACAGTGGCAAAATGAAGATTTAAAACCTTATATTGATATTGCAGTGGAAGCATTTGGCATCAATCGTATCCTGTTCGGATCGGACTGGCCGGTATGCTTGCTCGCGGCAGGTTATAAAGAAACGGTTGGCATAGTACAGCATTACTTTTCTTCTTTTTCAAAAAATGAACAAAGCAAAGTATTTGGACAAAACGCGGTTGAATTTTATAATTTATAAATAAACGATGGATCTTCAATTAAAAGATAAAATCATTATTGTAACAGGTGGTGCCAAAGGAATAGGAGAAGGTATTGTGCGATTGTTGGCCAATGAAAATGCACTGCCTGTAATTGTTGGCCGTAGCGAAACGGATAATCAGAACTTAGTTGATGAAATTAAAGCCAATGGTAAAAATGCAGATCATGTGGTGGCAGAATTAACCCGGCCCGGGGAATGCGAACAGGCGGTAAGGGCAGTGATTCAAAAATTTGGACGTATAAATGGTTTAATAAATAATGCCGGCGTGAACGACGGCGTTGGGTTGGAAAACGGCAATTATGAAAAATTCATAGAAAGCCTTCATAAGAATTTGGTGCATTATTATTTGATGGCGCAATACGCTTTACCGGAGTTGATCAAATCGAAGGGAGCGATTGTAAACATCGGTTCCAAAACAGCAGAAACGGGACAAGGCAATACATCGGCCTACGCAGCAGCTAATGGTGGCCGCAATGCATTGACAAGAGAATGGGCTGTTGAATTACTGAAATATGGCATTAGGGTAAATGCGGTTATTGTGGCGGAATGCTTTACGCCTTTATATGAAAAATGGATTCAAACTTTACCCGATCCGGAGGAAAAGTTGAAAGAAATTACAGCAAAAATTCCTTTGGAAAACCGTATGACCACAGCCGAAGAAATAGCCAACATGGTTGTTTTTCTTTTGTCGGAAAGATCAAGTCACACTACAGGACAGATCATTCATGTAGATGGTGGCTACGTACATTTGGACAGGGCGCTGGTTTAAAAGAACATTGAGATTCAGCCTGTCAAGACCATCATTTTAAATATGCCACGCAGTTTTTTGCTCATAATATTAATAGCTTAAGCCGCGGCTTTATACTCCTACATCCATGCTTCACACAGCCCTATTCACGTTTGAGGAAAGTTTTTTTATTTTTTTTTGAACTTTTTAATTTTTTTATAAAAGTTTCTTATCTTAACAAAAATTTTATAAAGCCTTAATAAAAATTTAATAAGCACTGTGGCTAAACAAACTGCTTACAAAAAGAACATTATCAAGCATTTATATTTTGATGGGCCGCTATCCTGTGCAGATTTGAGTTTTTTGACAGATAAAAGCTTGCCGCTTACAACAAAAATTTTAAACGAGCTGATTGAAGATGGAAGTGTGAAAGAAACAGGCTATGCTACATCAACCGGAGGCCGCCGGCCGCAGATGTATTCTTTAAAGTCGGACCTTATGTACGTGGTATCTGTTGCCATGGATCAACTGATCACCCGTATTGCGCTTATAGACATGCGGAATAATCTGGTGGGAGAAGTGAAAAAGGTTGAATTGGCATTGCCAAACAACGCAGATGCGCTCAAACAATTAGGCAGTTACATAGAAAAATTTATAAGCGATTCGGGAATTCCTAAAACTAAAATTGCAGGCATTGGCATTGGTATGCCCGGCTTTGTTGATGTAAAAAAAGGCATTAATCATTCGTTTTTAAAAGTGAGCGAAGGGAGTGTTGTAAGCTATATTGAATCTTATGTTGGCCTGCCTGTATTAATTGATAATGACTCCAGCCTTATTGCATTGGCAGAACTAAGACTTGGTGCAGCGCATCACAGGCAAAATGCAATGGTCATTAACATTAGCTGGGGTGTTGGCTTAGGAATGATCTTGAACGGCGAATTGTTTAGAGGATACAATGGCTTTGCAGGAGAGTTTAGCCATATTCCTCTTTTTACCAATAATAAAATGTGCAGTTGTGGCAAAAGTGGCTGTTTGGAAACAGAAACTTCATTGCTTGTAGTGGCAGAAAAAGCCATTGAAGGTTTAAAAAAAGGCAAGGTTTCGCGACTGAAAAATTTGTCAACGGAAAACATAGAAAAAACAGCTGCTGCCATTATGGATGCGGCACACAAAGGCGACAAGTTTGCTGTTGAACTTTTTTCTGAGGTAGGATATAATATCGGAAGAGGCGTTGCTATTTTAATTCATTTGCTGAATCCAGAATTGATTGTGCTGAGTGGCCGCGGATCTGGTGCAGGCAAATTGTGGCTGGCGCCTATACAGCAGGCTATTAATGAGCACTGCATTCCCAAAATAGCAGAAAATGCTGAAATAAAAGTTTCGTCGTTGGGTTACCAGGCCGAGTTAATCGGTGCAGCAGCCCTGGTGATGGAAAATTTTGATACCCTTGAAAGCATGGCTGATAGAACAACGTCAGAAGATTTAGTTGCCTGACAGGTAATGATTCAAGTTCCCTAAAAACAATTTTAAACCTTTTAAATTTTAAATCAAACTGCAATGAAAAAAATGACTCATCGCCTGCTTACTACACTCTGCTTTGTAGTGTTTAGTATAGTGTTGCATGCGCAGGAGAAAAAAACAGTGACCGGGGTTGTAAAAGACAACAACGGAGCCGCACTTGCTGGAGCTACCATTACTGAAAAGGGTACCTCGAACAGAGTGCTCAGTGACCAAAACGGCAATTATTCCATTAAAGTAAGTCCACAGGCTACTTTGGTCTTTTCTTATGTTGGGTTTAACCCAAAAGAAATGCATGCTAATGCTGAAGGTCTTTCATCTGTTTCTTTAGAGACAAATGGAAACGCTTTAAACGAAGTAGTAATTACCGGGTTTGGCGTAAGAAAACAGGCCAGAAAGGTTACATATTCAGTACAAACAGTAGATGGTGATGAACTAGTACGGGCCAACACGCCAAACATAGTAAATGCCATGCAGGGAAAAGTTGCCGGCGTAATGATTACGCAAGGTGCAGGCGGTCCCTCTTCCAGTTCCCGCATTCGTATCAGGGGTAATGCGTCGTTAAAAAGTAATACCCAACCTTTATTTGTGATAGATGGGGTATTGATAAAGCCAGGTGTAACCGGAGCAGACTCATGGGGATCTAATCAGGATTTCGGAAACGTTATTAAGGATCTGAACCCGGATGATTATGAATCTGTAACCGTATTAAAGGGTTCAGCAGCTAGCGCTTTATATGGTTCTGAAGGCCTTAATGGTGTTATCTTAATAACTACTAAAAAGGGAAGGGCTCAAAAAGGACTTGGAGTTACAGCTTCTCACACCGAAGCTTTTGATAAAGCCTATAAATTTTACGATATCCAAAATGAATATGGAGGCGGTATTAGCCCTGTTTTTGCGAAAGATGCCAATGGCGTGGATATAGTAGATAAAGATTGGGCACCTTATTATTCATTCGGCCCTAAATTAAATGGCCAGATGGTTAAAGATATTGATGGTAGAATGGTTAAATGGGAAGCACATGATCCGCTTGACTTTTTTCAAACGGGCAAATACATCAATACTAACGTAGCACTGGAAGGCGGTAACGAAAAAACAACTTTCCGTTTCTCCTTCTCAAATCTTTATAACAGTAGTGTTTTCCCTAACAATTCATTGAAAAGAAACACTTTTACTTTAAGAGCAACCCAAAAAGTTTCAAAATTTCTTAATATTGATGCAGGCGTAACATACACCGCAGAAAATACGAAAAACCCAATTAGACAGGGGGGTAACAACACAGCTTTATTCCAGTTTTCATACTACATGCCACGCAATGTGGATTTCCTTTACTGGCGTGATAACTTCTTAGACACAGCCCTGGGTGGAAGAAAAAGAGGTGCAGTTAAAGACCCTTATCATATTTCATCTTTTATGTTTGAGTTGTATAATGACAATGCTACCCGGGCTGAAAATACTTTAAGAGCGAATGTCGATGTTACTGCCAATATTACTTCATGGTTAAATTTATTGGTAAGGAGTAATGTAAGCACATTCGGATACCAGGACGAAAGAACTGTATTGGGTTCTAATCCTAAATTTGCCGGCGGTTCTTATTCTGTGGGACTTGGTTCTACAAGACAATATCGTCTGCAAGGTGTACTCAATGCAAACCGAAAACTTGCCCACAGCCTTGAATTAAATTTTAGTGCTGGCGGAGAAACAAACAGGGACCTAGGTGGGCAAAGCAGCTACACCAGTACCACCAACGGATTAAAGATTCCGGGAAAATTTGCGCTTTCAAACACTATTGATCCCTTATCAGCAGGCGCCACAATTACGCCAAAAACCAGAACAGATGCCTTGTATGTTTACGGTGATTTGACATGGAAAGATATGTTGACACTAAGTTTCAGTGGTAGAAACGACTGGAGTTCAACGCTTACATATGCCGATGGTCATGGCAAGTACACTTATTTTTATCCTTCTGTTGGTCTGGCCTGGGTGTTCACTGAATTACCATCTTTACAAAGTTCAAGCGTTCTTTCTTTTGGAAAGTTAAGAGCAAGCCTTGGTTATACAGGTTCGCCAACTGATCCATGGACGACGAATCAAACAGGTTACTATGGCCTTAATGGAAACTATGATGGTGTTTATGGCGGTCTGCAACCGGTATATACATTTAACGGAAGTACTTTAGGCAATCAAAACCTAAAAAATGAACTGGCGAGAGAAATTGAGCTAGGCGCTGATGTTCGCTTTTTGGATAACCGTTTGGGTCTTGACGTAAGCGTTTATAAGAAAAACACGTTTAACCAAATACTTTCGCTTGGCCTGCCAGTAACAAGTGGCGTGAGCTCCCGCATTATCAATGCTGGTAACATTCAGAACAAAGGGATAGAGATTTTGTTGAATGCACAACCCATAAAAAATAAAAATTTAAGTTGGAATACGACTTTCAATTTTTCAAGAAACTGGAATAAGATTATTGAATTAACACCTGGTCAGAATAGCAAAGAACTGGAATTAGCGTTTGGTGCAGATGTTAAATCGGTGGCTCTTGTAGGTGGCGAATATGGTACAATTCAAACAAGTTATGCGTTTGCTTATTACCAAAAGAAAGATGCCAATGGAAATCCTATTAGTAGCCCTAGCAATGGACAAAAAGTAATTGGCGGCGTTGGTGGTGCAAATGGTTTAACTTATTTGCGTTCCGGTACTTATGACGGTACAACGAAGACCTTAGGTTCAATGATGGAAAAATACCTGTTGAGCAACATCAATACAATTCAGTACAAGGATTTTTCACTTAATGTTCAGGTTGATGCAAAAATTGGCGGGTTAATGGCATCTGCAACGCATCAGTATGGCACTTCGGGAGGACAATTAGCAAATTCATTATTTGGAAGAGATAAGGAGCATGGAGGTATTGAATATATTGATGACAATGGTGAAAAACATGATGACGGAATCATTCCTGATGGTGTGTTTGCCGATGGTATAACAGCAACTGTAGGTGGACAAACAATAGACTTAGGCGGAATGAGTTGGGCAGAAGCCGTACAGAAAGGATATATGAAGCCGAAACCAGCATGGGCTTATTATGAAGATCTTACACAATGGTCTTCAGGAATACGGGAATATTCAGTTTTTGAAAATTCATTTGTTGCCTTAAGAGAAGTTTCTATTGGATATAATATCCCTAACAGGATCATCCAAAAAGCTAAAATAAATAACCTGCGTATTTCTTTGACTGGAAGAAACTTGCTTTACTTGTACAAGACAGCAAAAGACGGAATTAACCCCGAAGGTATATTCAGTAACCGTGCAGGTGTATTTGCCGAATATGGTGGTGTTCCTTACATCAGGAATATAGGTGTTACGGTTAATGCTAATTTTTAATCAATTCCTGCAATAGAATATTCAGAAATAAATATTACAATTATGAAATTTCAATATAAAAAAATCTTATTTGCTACTTCTGTGATGCTGATTTTTGGAGCATCGTGTAAGAGGCAGGCCTTTGTTGATATGAACGTTGATCCGGCGGTGGTCTACGATGTCACACCTTCCGATCAATTCCTTGCAGCCACTACCACATTCCAGGACGATTTTGAGTGGTACTATGACTATTACCGTCGCATTATGTTCTGGATGCAAATCAGTACTTCTCAGAACGGTAATCCTTCTAATTTTACTAATGACGTCAGCAATTTTAATACGCGGTTCGATAAAATTTTTTATGGCCGTGTTGGACCCAGATTGGCTGATATTCCTCACATCATCGAAAAAATGAGCCCCGATGAACAGGCAAAGCTTGTATATCAGGCTAAGATTGCCAACATTTTCATGGTTTACTATGCCTGGTATACTACGGATATTAATGGAAGCATGCCCTACACAGAGGCTTTTCAAGCAAGATATGGAGGTACATTTACGCCTAAGTATGATACGCAGGAGGAATTATTCAATCAATTTGATACTCAGTTAAAGGATGCTATTAATACTTTAAAAACGCCCCAATCAGTACCACAAACGTCCTATGGAAATTATGACCAGTTTTATCAGGGCGATGTTAACAAGTGGATTAAGGCAGCTAATGCTTTGAGATTGAAAATTGCTATGCGGTGGATGAAGAGGGATGCCACAAAGGCTAAGGCCATAGTTACTGAAGTATTGGCTGATGCGGCAAATCAAATGAGCAGCAATGCAGATAGCTGGGTTCTTTTGGCAAAATCGGTATACACAAGTGGTGGAAACTATAACTCGGACAATTTTAGAGCGCCAAAAGCAACAGTGGATTTTATGAACGAAAATTCAGATCCACGGATACGCTTGTTTTATACAAAGAACAAAGATGGGAAGTATGTGGGTAGTTTTGCCAGTCCGGATGCTTCACAAGACCCTGCAAATGCTGCATTGTATGATGTTGAAGATACTTTGTCAAACATACAGCCACGCATGTTCAATGCCAGTATGAATACCGGCGATGGTATAAATTTCTTTCCTATTATTACTTATGCTGATTATTGTTTTATGAGAGCAGAATTGGCAGCCACAGGGGTAACGTCAGATGATGCTGCCACATGGTATAATTTGGGTGTTATTAACTCTATCAAATTTTATGACGAAAGGGCTAAAGCTGCAAAACTAGAGGACTATGTTCCGGTCACCCAGGCTGAAATTGATGCCTATCTTTTAAAGCCCGATGTTTTATTTAATCCGGCCATAGCCTTAGATCAGATAGCAAGCCAGTCGTATATCAATTTTTACAAAAACCCTAACGAAGCTTGGGCTTTGTACAAACGTACGGGTATGCCTAACAATAGTACTGTTCTGTCATTAGAGGTGCTTAAATCTAATGGAGCCGTATTAAAGATACCGAGACGAGCTCCACTCGGAGAACCTTCACCTAGTGATTTAAATTACCAAAACCAAAAAAGTGCCTATGACGCCATGAAGCAGGATTCTGGATTTGGTCAAGATTTCAATGACGCATTCGGCCGTGTGTGGTGGGACAAGTTATAGAGTCTTTTTTCTCATATAGCAGTTGTTAGTTTTCAAGAAGTGCCAACCCCTCCAGGGGTTGGCCTCTTTCTAACAGTTCTCTAAACGAAATGCCGCGATATGTTAACTTGCTGAAGAAAACTTTTTATGATCAAAGCCGTTAAAATAATGCTTCTCTTATTATGGTTTGAAAGTGTTCATGCCCAGCGTTTAGGCTTAAACGATTCAGTCTTTAACCTGGAGCAGATTTATAAAGTTGCATTAAGGAACTGTAAAGGCAAGTTTGCTAATTTATCCCAGGACAAAGTGCCATTGAGTCTTTTCGTTTTTCTTTCACCTGAATGTCCTCTGTGTAAAAATTATTCCCTGGCTCTAAACCAATTGCATAATGACTATAAGAAGCAAGTTAATATTTACGGGCTTGTTCCTGGCAAAGCTTATACTCCTCAAACGGTAGCACAATTCAAAAAAGAGTATAAAATTGCTTTTCCTTTATACATAGATGAACAAAAAAATATATCCGGCTATTTGAAAGCCACAGTCACCCCGGAAGTAGTCTTATTGAATAGCAATGGAAAAGTAATTTACCGCGGAGCAATAGATGACTGGGTAACTGAATTGGGAAAAACCCGGGCGAGGGCATCCAACGAATATCTTAGAGAAGCCGTCTTTCAATACCTGCATCAACAACCGGTAGCTATAAAAAGAGTTGCTCCAAAAGGTTGTTTGATTAATGAATACTAGTATGAAAAAACTTATTCTTGCAAGTGTGGGTTTAGCCTTTATTTGGTTAAACGAGTGTGTTGCACAACAGCTGACTTTCAACAAAGATATTGCCCCCATCATCCAGGCTAAATGTGCAAGTTGCCATAAGCCCAACGAAGCAGCTCCGTTTTCTTTGACCACCTATGAAGATGTGGCTAAGAGAGCTTCTTTTATCAGGCAAGTGGTACAATCTAAATATATGCCGCCATGGAAAGCGGATAAACATTATGTTGATTATAGCAACGACAGGTCATTAACAGAAGAAGAAATTGATAAGATCGTAAAATGGATTGATAATAAAGCTCCCAGGGGAGAGGGTAAACCTGGTAATGCAATTGCGGCTACAGTAAATCAGGGCACTTCCTATCATCGCAAACCCGACCTGGTTCTAAAAGCAACAAGTTCCTACACATTGCCCGGCGATAATTTTGAACGTTTCATTGTTTATAAAATCCCCTTTGAATTGCCTGATTCTGCTAATGTAGAAGCAATTGAATTTTTTTGCAACAATAAAAAGATTATTCATCACGCCAATTATGCCGTACACGAAGTGCCGGAAGGCATAGACATTCATAGCGGGCCTGATTTTATCAACCTTAGCGAAGATGACCG